>JANMUW010000131.1:0-5288 GCA_031392105.1 Acidobacteriota bacterium
CGATCGTCGAATCGAAGCTCGCCGCCTGCGTCCAGATTCTGCCTATGACATCGGTTTATTTTTGGGAAGGGAAGGTGCAGACCGAACCGGAGCACCTGCTACTGATCAAAACCGTTGAAGAAAAGTTCGATGACCTAAGCAAATTCATTCGAGAGAATCACAGCTACGAAGTGCCAGAGATCGTCGCGATCGATGCGGAGAAGGTGTCGAAAGGTTACTTGAACTGGTTGCAGGAATCGCTGTCGGATTAATTCAGAGTTCGGAGATGTCGTGAGTAGAAATTGGCAACACCTTCTGGCTTTGGCCGCAACTCTTCTGACGTGGCTCGCTGTCTTCTTAGTTCATGGCCACTACCATGTGAAGGTGCTAACCGGCCAATGCTGTGGGTACGAGGGTGATCCTGGATTCCTTTGGCTTTTCTTCCTGATATGGCCGGGACTGATTTACCTTTTCGTACTATTCGTGGGCCTAATGATTAATTTGATGCTGTGGTCTTGGCGGCGAAAACGATGACAGGCCATATTGCCCGAGTCAGAGCCGGGACCGGTAGCGACCGGGTCACCCGTCGCGAGTCGCGGCTTGCCAGGTATCTCGGCTCTTCGTTTTCTTTTCGTGTGTTTCGTGTATTTCGTGGTTCGTCTTATAGAAGTTCACAACGAAATCGCGTAGAGGAACAGAAAAGAAGCCAACCACGAAACACACGGAACACACGAAACAAAACCGGTGGGACTTCGGACGTGGTCCTCTGGCAGGCTAACATTCCGGGACTTCGACGGGTGACCGGTCACGACGGCTCCCGGTCTAAACTGTTCACTAACTCTCGATCCCGCTTCCCGCCGCCGTAACCGGTCCGCCCGCGTTAAAGGTCTTCACGATAAAATCAACAGCGTCGTGCGGTGAATCGGTAAGGTGGATCAGCTTGAGATCTTCCGGATTGATATTTCCTTCGTTCAGCATCATCGACGTCAACCACGCAAGCATTCCTCGCCAATACTGCGAACCAAAGAGTACCACCGGAAAGTTGCGGATCTTGCGCGTCTGGATCAGCGTCAGAGCTTCGAACAATTCATCCATCGTTCCGAAACCGCCCGGGAAGATGATGTACGCATTGCTGTACTTGATGAACATCGTCTTGCGGACGAAGAAGTATTTGAACGAGAGTGATTTTGTCAGGTACGGATTAGGCTCCTGCTCGAACGGCAGTTCGATGTTGCATCCGACCGAAACTTTCCCGGCCTCGAATGCACCACGATTCGCCGCTTCCATTATCCCGGGCCCGCCGCCGGTTATGATCTCGAAACCGGATTCGGCGAGCAGCTTTGCCGTTTCGCGTGCGGCGGCGTACATCTCGCTGCCCTCGTCCGTACGAGCAGAACCGAATATCGAGACGCCGCGGGTGATAGTCGCAAGATCATCGAAGCCGCCGACGAACTCGCCCATGATCCGAAAAACGCGCCACGAATCGGACGTCTTGTAATCGTCCGTCGGTTCAGGTGAGCGGAGCAGCACCTCGTCATCAGTGAGCTGCCAGTACTCGGGTTCCTTCTCGAGTATTTTTGCCTCGGCGACCGTCTTTGGCTCGCCGGGTTTCTTGGCTTTCTTTACCTTTGGTTTGTTCACGTCTGTTTTAGCCATTTGATTAAATGCGGAATGCGGCATGCGGAGTGCGGAATGCGCGGATCAGATTCCGCATTCCGCATTCCGCGTTCCGCATTCTTCAAACTCCCATGATGTTATATCCGCAGTCGACGTAGATCGTCTCGCCAGTTATGCCTGATGAAAGATCGCTGACGAGGAACAGCGCCGTGTTGCCGACTTCGGCGGCCGTCACGTTTCGCTTTAACGGCGAGCGCTCGCCGACATAGCTGAGAAGCGAGCTCATGCCGCGGACACCGCGGGCTGAGAGCGTATTAATAGGCCCGGCGCTGATCGCATTAACTCGAATATTTTGTTTTCCGAGATCGGCCGCGAGATAACGCGTCGAAGCTTCGAGCGCCGCCTTTGCAACACCCATCACGTTGTAATTCATGACGACCTTTTCCGCCCCGTAATAGCTCATCGTCACGATGCTGCCGCCCTCGGCCATCAGCGGAGCAGCGGCGAGCGAAACCTGCGTCAGCGAAAATGCGCTGATCTGGAGTGCGGTTGTAAACGCCTCACGCGTTGTCGTCACGAACTCGCCCTCGAGAGCTTCCTTAGGAGCGAACGCGATAGAGTGGATCAGATAATCAAGTTTGCCGTATTTCTGCTTGACCGCGTCGAATGCCGCGTCAACCTGAGCCTGGTCGGAGACATCGCATGGCACGACGAGCGAATCCGGAAGAGTGGCGGCTAGATCTTCGACGCTTTCCTTTAGCCTCTCCGCCTGAAACGTAAACGCCTGCTTCGCTCCCTGCGCTCCACAAGCGGATGCACACGCCCACGCGATCGAGCGTTTGTTCGCGACACCAAAAATTAATCCAACCTTATTCTCTAACATATGATTCTGTTTATTATTTTCGATTTGCGATCACGTCGAACCCTAGAGTGTTGGTTCGGATCGGATATTGATACGCCAGCGCGATCGAAAATCGCAAATCGCAAATCGAAAATTAATCCGTCACATAGATTCTTTGCAGGGCCTCGAAATCAAGAAGACGAATATCGACATCGACTGGAGTACCGGAAAACCGTTTCGTATTCAAGCTCTTCCGAAGCCGATCCTCGTCTTCGAAGTTTAGCTGTGTGACCAGTACCACCATCAGCCGTACGCTCATTGCAACATTTACCTGCGCGACGATCGTTTTGACGCGAGCCATTTTGCGCATCATCGAGTCGATCCGCTCCTGACGCAGCTCCGGAGCGACGAGAAATGAAACTTCTGCGCAGATTATCATTTCCTGCTTCACCAGGACAGCGTCAAAAGGTACATCACCAAGGCTCACGTGCCTCAGGATCGGGACTTGTTCTTCCTGCTGGAGCTGTCTAAGGGCGAGGTCCTCAGCAACTATGTATGCCGATTGCAGGTCGCTAATTTGCTCTGTGCTTACTTCGAGGATCCGCGAAAGCTCGACGACTTCGATATTCAAACTCTCGCGCTGAACTTCGGGCAACGCTGCTTCCCAATCGATCCGCGACTCATCCTGCGCCGCGGCCAGCCTTCGCGTAGTTCGCGAACTTAGAAACGAATATATGCACAGCCCAACCAGTGAAAGAGCGAACAGAGCGACCAGCGGCCACGCTCGCAGGAAGATCCCGAGTACCAGCCCGGCCGCGAGACAAATACCAACTGATATGCTCAGTCCGGTTAGCGGGGACGCCGGTTGGTGCTGCGAGAACCGGACAAAAGTATTGTCGAGTGGCTTTGCCATCTGCTTAGTGACAAGTGATCAGTGACAAGGGACAAGATTGACGCAGAGTGACGCAGCAGTTCACCTGCCGCGCTCTCGTCACTCGTTACTGGCGACTGCTCTTTCAAACGGAATATCATCAAAGTGCGTTATTCGTTTGAAGTCACGGAAACGCTGATTGATCTCCGGATAATCGAGAGCATCGACGCGCTCGGTCCCGAACTTTTCGACGTTGAACGAAGCCATCACCGAACCATAGATCATTGCTCGACGCATACTATCATCGTTGATTTCTCTCTGGCTCGCGAGATAACCCATAAAGCCGCCGGCGAAAGTGTCGCCCGCTCCAGTCGGATCGAATACGGTCTCGAGCGGATATGCAGGCGTCGAAAAGAAATTGTCTTTCGTAAACAGCGTCGCACCGTATTCGCCGCGCTTTATCACAACGGCCCTCAAACCGAAGTCCATTATCTTCTTTGCGGCTTTGTGAATGTTCGGCTCATCGGTCAACTGCCGCGCTTCGGCGTCGTTGATGATGATGCAGTCGACGACCTTGATGGTTTCGATAAGCTCGTCCTTCATCGACGAGATCCAGAAGTTCATCGTGTCCATCGCGACGAACTCCGCATTCGCACACTGCTCACGCACCTGCTTTTGCAGCATCGGCAGAATGTTCGCCAGGAACAACAGACGAGCGCCTTTTGAATTCTCCGAAAGCTTCGGGTCGAACGTCTCGAACACGTTGAGCTGTGTGTCGAGCGTATGCGCCGTATTCATGTCGTAATCGTAACGGCCGCTCCAGAAGAACGTCTTGCCGTCCGGAACGATCTCGATATCATCCGTGTTGATCGCATGACGCTTGAAAACGGCCCACTCGTCATCGCCGAAATCACCGCCAACAACACCGACCGCATTGACCTGTGTAAAAAAACTCGCCGACAGCGAGAAATGTGTCGCGGCTCCACCGAGGATCTTATCGCGCTTTCCGAATGGCGATTCCAGGGCGTCGAACGCTACCGAACCTACAACTGTTAATGACATGTAAAAGCTACTCCGGGAAATAGGATAATCGCAGCAAGCCGTTATTTTACACGCCAAGGCGGGTTTTTGCGATTGTCGCCGGCATGAAACAGGCAGATCTTGTTGCCGTTGGGATCCTTCAGGTAGGCTTGCCGCCATAGCCATGGGCGGTCAGTCGGGTCTTCGTCAAAGCACAAGCCTTTCGATTTGAGCTGATCGACTGTTGCGTCGAGCTCTTCACACTCGAAATACAGAACGACCGGGGCCTGCAAACTGAAGTTTGCAGGCCCGGCCTCCTGGATCGAGAGCGTCGAGTCGCCGTCCGGACATTCGAGACGGGCATATCGCGGCAGGGAATCGACAATGATGCGAAGGCCGAGCTTTTGAAAAAACTCGGCCGTCTCAGTTGGCTTATCGGTGTAGATCGTGACTTGGTTTAGGTTCACACTAAGTTTCCCATTACATCATTACTGAATTACGACACTAATAACTACATCCGAAGGAAACGGTAGCGAGTGGTAACGCGGGTCATTCTGGAAAGTAATTATTAATTTAGTAATTTTGTAATTATTAATGGTTATTCGGAGTCGTCGCAGTTGTCTTCAGCAAGGCCAGCGTCTTCTCGGCCTCGTCGCGATATTTGGTCTGCGGATTCTTCTCGATGAGCATCGACAGGTACGCGACGGCGTCTTCACGCAATTTGGTGGGAGCAAACTTGTCCTTCTCCTTTGCCGACTTTAGATCGACCTTTTGCTTGCCCTTATTCTCGGAAAGATAATAGCTGCTCATCCCGGCTAGATACAGAAATTCGTCCATCCTGGAAAACTCCGGGTAAGCGGCAAAAGTTTCCTCGAACCGCATCAGAACGCCTTTGTACGCTTTCTTCAGCAGGAATGCTTGCCTTGCCACCTCGAGATTGTGCTTTGCATCCTGCTCCTG
>JANMUW010000490.1:0-10303 GCA_031392105.1 Acidobacteriota bacterium
CTAAAAACTAAAGAATTAAAAACTAAGAGCTAAAAAATGTGGTCTATGCGATTCTTTGGGTTTCTCCTAACTTTTAGTTTTTAGTTCTTAGTTTTTAACTAAAAAAGGCGGAAGGCCTAAATTGCTTAGATCACCTTCCGCGCGTATTCAGTTGATTGTGAACTTGTTTTGCTTGCCTCGCGGGCAGCTACTGCCTGATTGGTCAGTGGGCCATCATCGTAGTGTGAAGACGTTCCCCGCCGGGCACGACCGGCGTTCTATAATCGCCGTAATTGATCTTTTCATTGGTCGTCGCAAAGGCGTATATATCAAAGCCGTATGCGTCGAGAAAATCAGTCAGCTCCTGGCATCGATCGAGATACAGCGTTTCTCCAAATCCCAGCTCTGTCCTTATTTCAAGCAGGCGCTCAATTACCTCGAGCGGTGCGAAACATTTTGTGGGGTCTTTGAAGGTTGCCATCTGTGGTTGCCGGAGAGGCCGGACAGTTCTAAGATTACGCAACTAAGACAAAGGTTGTTCGACTTTTTTGCTGTCGGAAACACAACTTTACATAAATTTACGAAGACAAACTGATAAACTGTCGCAAAATACATTACCAGTAGCCCAAGTAGTCCGGAGGAGAGCCAAATGAAAAATCAAATCGTGCGTTATCTTCTGCTTTGCCTGACCCTTGCGTTCGCAAATGCCGTTGCTATAGCTCAAAACGACACTCTTTCTGCAGCGGCGGGCGACCGCTACGTGATCTCGGCGAAGGCGGGCGGCGTGAATTTTATCGAGGGGACGGTTACTGTCGCACGAAAAAATGGAAAGGGAGGCGTCTTACTAAAGGGTGACACTCTCGAAATTGGCGATCGCGTCTCGACCGCGGCTGATGGTAAAGTCGAGATCCTTCTGAATCCTGGTTCGTACCTTCGGCTCGGGGGAAACTCAACTTTCGAGTTCGAGACAACATCGCTCGACGATTTGCAGCTCAAACTCGACAGCGGCAGCGCGATCCTTGAGGTCTTCGCAGCAGAGCAGTTCAAAGTCGGAGTGACCACGCCGTCGACGAAGTTTGTTGTAGTGGAAACCGGTGTCTACCGCGTCGATATTTTAAGCAAGCACGAGGCTCGCCTCGAGGTTTGGAAAGGTTTCGCGATGGCGGGTGGTTCGGAAGTCAAAAGTGGGCGCTTAGCGTCTGTGGCCGGATCCGGAGATGTTTCCGTCGCAAAGTTCGATCGTGACGATCAGGACGCGCTTGATATTTGGAGCAAGGCCCGCTCGAAGGAGCTCGCAAGACTTCTCGCCAGACTTAAATCGAGTGATGTCCGTACAGCGTTAATGCGCTCGTTCCTCGGTAACGGGTGGAACATGTATGACTCGTTCGGCCTCTGGATCTACAATCCGTTTTACGGCGGTCATTGCTTCCTACCGTTTGGCCACGGCTGGCACTCGCCTTACGGACAAGGATACGGTCATGGCATTTATTGGTATAAGATGCCGCGCACTATCTACAACCCGCCCCAAACAGGAGGGGGAGCTACTAATGCGAACGGTACGAAGACCAGGGTGACGACAAGTTACGAACCGCAGATGCCGCCGTATATCGTGATGCAACAGGTGATGGGAAATGGCGTTCGCGGAACGGATCGCGGCGGGAACAACTCATATGATTCGGGCTCAGGCTCGTCGCCGTCTTATTCGTCGCCTTCTTCGACCTCATCATCGCCTTCTTCGGCCCCAGCTTCGACTGGCGCCAAGAGCGACCCGACCGGGACGAAACCTTAACGAGATAACAATCAAGCTCAAAATCAGCCCGCAGATCGATCAGGTCCGCGGGCTGAAGTTATTTTAGAAGGAGACCCGCCGCGGGTTCGATGACAGGCTTCGCAGTTTCAATATAAGGCTCAAGTATTAGCAGAATGGACTGAGTTGCATTGATGATCGTATGCAAGACAATACATGGCCATAGATTACCGGTTCGACTCCGAACGACCGTCAGGATGAGACTGATAAGCAAAAGCAAAAAGATCGTTGAATAACTCGGATAGTATTGCGGAACGTGAACCAGAGCGAAAAGGAGCGTGACGGCGACAACAGCGATAACGGCTCCGAATGTCCTTTGAAACGCAGAATAAAGGATTCCCCGATAAATAACTTCTTCGACGATCGGGGCGGTAAAAGTCGCCATGAAAGCAACGAGAAAGACTGCGTAGCGAGAACTTTTGAGGATCCGTGTCAGCTCGTTTTCCTGATCAGGGTAAAAATTTCCGACGACTATCGCCACCGCAAAGAAAATGACGAGAAGACCGAGATAGTGTTGCCAGCTCATCCCACCCGATACCCAACCGAGTGTTTCCTTAAAAGAGAAAGTGTTTAGTCGAGTAACGACCGCCCACGCAAGGGCGAGCGTAAGAATATGGGCGGGGATGATCGCGGCGATCTGCAATATAATAGCCGTCGGATCCTGCTGCAAGAACTCGCCAAGTGGCTGATTTCCCGCGAGCGCCTGCTTTTGGGAAATAACATATGGAAGTAAAAAGAGTCCCGGGACCAGCACGATCGCCAAAACGCTTGCGACCCACACGACAACGGCGACGGGAGTGTTCCATGGCGGGTTGTCCGGAGTAGGCTGTTGAATCGGTGCTGACTCTTGCTCCGGTTCGGCAAGATCCGCCTCCGGAAGATTTTCGTTTACGTTTTCCACGGGTCAGAGTTTAGCGAAAGGAGCGCGCATCCTCCAAACTTCGCGCTCGGCTTGTCATCGGAGCGTTTTCAAGATAGTCTAAAAGCCCGTGGAGCATCGCGGGAATAATCCTTCAAAAATTGTTGTTGCAGTGATACCGGCGCGGTACTCGTCTGTCCGTTTGCCTGGGAAGTTGCTGATGCCGATAAACGGCCGTCCACTGATCCTACACACCGTCGACCGCGTGCGAGATGCTACTACGATTTCCCGCGTGATCGTGGCAACGGATGACTCACGGATCTTCGATGTTTTGAATTCAGATGGTGTCGAGGTCGTCATGACGTCCGTGGAACATCGATCCGGAACCGATCGTGTAGCTGAAGTCGCGGAGCAGATCTCGAATGCTTCGATCATCGTGAATGTCCAGGGCGACGAGCCCATCATCGCGCCCGCAACGATCGATGCTGCGGTAGATGCGTTGATCGCCGACGACTCGGCTCAGATGTCGACGACATGCGAGCCGATCGAAAGTATTGAAGAGTTGCTGAACGGAAACGTAGTCAAAGTCGTGATTGGCGATAGCGGTCACGCGATCTACTTTTCACGTTCGCCGATACCTTTCCTTCGTGATGCCGCCCTTCGGCATGATGGCGATCAGGATAGTGCGATCATCGAAGAGCCAGGCTTGGTCTCGAACTTTCGAAAACACACGGGACTTTATGTCTACAGACGCGAGTATCTGCTAAGGTTCAGTAAATTGCCGCAGACGAAACTGGAAAGGATCGAGATGCTCGAGCAGCTCAGGGCTCTCGAAGACGGAGCGAAGATAAGGGTCGTTGATGCGGTCGGGACGTCGATCGGTGTTGATACCGTTGAAGACTTCGAACGCGTGCGAAAAATACTGGATTCGCCCGAGCCGGCAGTGAAGGCTATTTAACTATGCAGGATTGGATCGGGCTCGCATTTTTCGTTTTGCTGATCGTCGGTATTCTCGTCGGCTTAAAGGTCCTGTCGAAGCCTCAGACCCGTACGTCCGAGGAATTTGAACGCAATGCAGCAGAAGGAACTACGGCGATCGGTGCAAGTATGAATGCACTGCACGAGCTGATGAATCCTGAAGCGGCGAAGGCGAAGGAAACCATCACTCAGATGAAGGAAGGTCGGTATCAAAAGAAAAAGCGGGAAGGGAAGGCTGGGGGAGATGCTGAGACAGGAGACGGGAGAAAGGAGATGGGGAGCGAGGGAGACGCGGAGACGCTGTGACGCGGTGATCGGATGAGGTCTGGGACGTTAGCGAACAACGAACAGCGAACAACTAACAAGATTATGACTAAATACATTTTCGTTACAGGTGGTGTGGTTTCCAGCTTGGGCAAGGGTTTGGCGGCGAGCTCGATCGGTTGTTTGCTCGAGGCACGCGGGATGAAAGTCCAGATGATGAAGCTTGACCCGTACATCAACGTCGATCCGGGTACGATGTCGCCGTTTCAACACGGCGAAGTGTTCGTGACCGACGACGGTGCTGAGACTGATCTGGACCTTGGCCATTACGAACGCTTCACAAACGCGCAGCTTTCTCAGGCGAATAACTGGACGAGCGGCCGGATTTATCTCTCCGTGATCGAAAAAGAACGACGCGGCGATTATCTTGGCAAGACGATCCAGGTTATTCCGCACATCACCGACGAGATCAAAAAGGCGGTCCGAACGATCGCCGAAATGCATGAGCCCGATGTACTGATCGTCGAGATCGGCGGTACGGTCGGCGATATTGAATCGCTGCCGTTCATGGAAGCGATCCGCCAGATCGGCAACGAAGAGGGCCGCGGCAATGCGATCTTCGTTCACGTAACGCTGGTGCCGTACATCGCTGCTGCGGGTGAATTGAAAACGAAACCGACGCAGCACTCAGTCAAAGAGCTCCGCGAGATCGGTATCGCGCCTGACGTCCTCCTCTGTCGCTCGGATCGCCCACTTTCGATGGACCTTCGTCGCAAGATCGCTCTGTTTTGTAACGTGCAGGAGAATGCCGTTATCTCGGCTCTCGATGTTCCAACGATCTACGAAGTGCCGCTGGCGTTTCATGAACAGGCGCTCGATGAATTGATCATCAAGGATTTGAACCTGAATGAGCAGTTTCCTCATGTCGATTTGAAAAAGTGGCGCGAATTGGTTGCGACGATCAAAGACCCGAGCGGCGGAAACGTGAAGATCGCAATCGTCGGAAAGTATGTCGAGCTGGAAGATTCTTATAAATCTCTCCGCGAGGCGTTGACACACGCCGGTGTCGCGAACAACCTGCGCGTTAATGTGACGTGGATCGAGTCCGAGAATTTGATGAACGACGGATATGAAGCCGTGCTACAGGATTACGACGCGATACTCGTTCCGGGCGGATTTGGAAAACGCGGCATCGCGGGAATGCTTCGAGCCATCAAGTACGCGCGAAAATCCGGAACTCCGTATTTCGGGATCTGTCTCGGAATGCAGACGGCGTGTATAGAATTTGCGCGCGACGTTTGCGGATTGCGCGACGCGGATTCGACCGAGTTCAATGAAGAAACTCCCTTTCCGATAATTTTCAAATTGCGCGATCTCGTCGGTGTCGATGAGCTTGGCGGAACGATGCGTCTCGGCGAATACATCTGCGGGCTGAGCGATGGTTCACTCGTCCGTGACGTGTATCACGGAGCGGAACAGATCGGGGAGCGACATCGTCATCGCTACGAGTTCAATCCCGAGTTCCGAAGCGTGCTCGAGAAAGAAGGGCTCGTCTTCAGCGGAGTTTCGCCGGATGGAAAGTTCGTCGAGATGATCGAGCTTCCACGCGAACGGCATCCGTATTTCGTCGCGTGCCAGTTCCACCCCGAATATAAATCGAAACCTTTGAACGCTCATCCCTTGTTCACGTCATTTGTGAAGGCCGCCTGGGAGAATCGACTGCATAGCGAAAACCTCGAGCACGATGTTCGCAGCGATAAGAGTGTCGAGATTCCGGAGCGAGCAGAGGTTAGATCCGAGGAGTGACTTTCCCATCGATAGATTTAAGATGCGAGGTGATAGATCGTCGACAATCTATCATCTTGTACCTACCAATTATTATCTATTTGGAAGAATCACGTGCTAGGCTCTCATTCATAATTTATTATGCAGTCGTTTCAAGTCGGCAACGTACACGTCGGAGATGGTGGCTTGAGCTTCATTCTCGGGCCGTGTGTCGTCGAATCAGGGCAGCATGCGATGTTTATGGCGCAGGAGATCAACGACATCTGCAAGCATGTCGGCGTCGGTTTTGTTTACAAGTCCTCGTTCGATAAGGCGAACCGCAGCTCGATCGAAAGTTTTCGCGGCGAGGGAATGGAATTCGGGCTTCAGATCCTCGCTCAAGTTAAGGCGGAGATCGGAGTTCCTGTGATCACCGATATTCACGAGACGTGGCAGGTTGAGAAAACCGCCGAAGTCGCCGACATTCTTCAGATTCCCGCGTTTCTCTGTCGCCAAACTGATCTGCTTGTCGCCGCCGCGAAATCGGGCAAGGCCGTCAACGTTAAAAAAGGCCAGTTCCTAGCTCCGTGGGACGCAAAGAATATTGTCGATAAACTGCAAGCCGCCGGCTGCGAAAAGATCCTTCTGACGGAACGCGGAGCAAGTTTCGGATATAACAATCTAGTTGTCGACCTTCGCTCGTTTCCAATAATGCGGTCGTTCGGTGTGCCGGTCGTATTCGACGTGACGCACTCGCTTCAACTTCCCGGCGGACTCGGGAAAGCAACTGGAGGACAAGCGGAGTACATCGAAGACTTTGCTCGAGCAGGTGTCGCATGCGGTGTTGATGCCGTGTTTATGGAAGTTCACGACAATCCGGCGAAGGCTCCGAGCGACGGGCCGAACCAGCTTCCACTATCCCGGCTCGAGAAGTTGCTCACGAAATTAAAGCAGATCCACCAACTTGTTAATGAAAGCTAAACCGGCGAGACGCAGAGACGATGAGAAGATATTATCTCGCGCGTTGATCACAACAACCTTTATCTTGACTTTTGGCTTCGCGAACTTTGCGCAAGATGACACTCGCGTGTCGGCGACGTGGCAAGTTAGTAGATACGACGTTACCGCTACGTTGCCGCAGAGTGACACCGACCGGAATCTTACTGCGAAAGCGAAACTCGATCTGAAGAACGTTTCTTCACGTCCGGCATCGACCTTAACGCTCCGAATCAGTCCCTCTGCCGAGGTTACATCCGTCACGATGAATGGAACTGCGGCCGACTTTACCAAAGCAGAGGAAAAGGTTGGGACTGGATCGCTGCAGCGGATCGCGATACGAGTCGCTGCGGTGCCGCCCGGTGGGTCACTGACCACGACCATCGATTACAAGATCAACGTAAAAGAGAATTCGGGCCTAAACGCAATTTCCCCGACGAGCTCACAATTCTTGCCCCTCTCTTACTGGTATCCGACACCAAACAGTTGGTACTTTGCGCGGGGAGCGGATTACGCTCCGTTCCGTGTTCAGGTCAATGCTTCGGGCCAGTCGATAGTTTCCTCCGGTGCTGAAGCGGGTGGGGCATTCGAACAAAAGTTTGGTGGCCAGCCATTCTTCATAGCCGGAAATTGGGAGAGCGTAAATGCATCCGGCGTGTCAGTGCTTTTGCCGAAGGGCTCGGGATCGAATGCCCAAAAGGTCGCGTCCGATCTCGCGGCGTTCGCATCCGACGCGAAGACATTTACCGCAAATTTCCTCGGACCGCCTCCCGATATCCCGCTTCGACTCGTCGGAGTGAGACGCGCCGGCGGATTCACCGGCGGCGGAACGATACTTGTCGATGAGAGTGTGTTTCGCCGCGGACGGCTAGACTCGCAAACGGCAATGACGATAGCGGACTCCGTAGTCAAAATGTGGCTTGGCGGATCGGTGAGCATCGCCGGTGACGGCAGTGGCGTGATACGCGAAGGCCTTGCGAAGTTTATCGCGACTCAGTTTTTGGAAAACAAATTCGGCAAGGAGATCGCCGATCTGGAGCGGCAGCGGCAGCGGATAGCATACTCTGCGGTGTCCCGTCGAGATTCTCCATTGACAGTTGTTTCATCGCTCGATGACTACTACTATCCCGAAGTCGCGAACAAAGGAGCGATGGCTTGGCGCATTCTCGCTCGAAAGGTTGGGAGTGACGAATTTTACAAAGGTCTCCGAGCTGCCACTCAGGACGGAACGATTTCCTTGGCGGAGATCCGGGGCCAATTCCCGGGAGAAAAAGAACTGCTTGATCATCTCTTCGACCAGGTCACCGAAACAAATCTTCTTGCGGGCTTACCGCAAGTCGTAGGCGGAGAGTCTCGCGTCGCGTTGAAGAATACCGGGCCGATTGATGTAACGGTGAACGTAATGGCAGTCATGGCGAACGGTGAGCGGCTATCGGCACCGACTACGATCCGCGCGAAGAGTTTTGGTGAACTCGCATTCAAAACTACGAACAAGATAAACCGCGTCGAAATAGATCCGGAGAAGGTTTATCCCCAGACAGATTATTCGGACGATGTTGCCCCGAGGGAATCGACCGAGAGCGATCTTCTTTTGGGCGTGAAACGCTTTTTCGATAAGCAAGAGTTCTCGAATGCCGAACGGTCCGCTATTGCGGTGCTTCGTGATCAACCGCGATTCGACGACGTTCGTGTGTTGCTTGGACGTTCCTTGCTTGCGCAGGGAAAGAATGCTGATTCCGAAAGAGAGTTTCGCGCCGTTCTGGAAGAAAAACTTCCGTCGCCGCGCAGTTTTGCCTGGGCGAATGTAGGACTCGCCGACATCGCCGCGAAGAGCGGCCAGAGCGCACAGGCGGCAAAGTTTGCGGCCGATGCGATCGCCGCAGACGCCGAATATGGAGCGACGCTCGCCGCTCGGGCTATTAGAAATCGGTTGAACATTGCGGGCGTCGCCGACGAAAGCGTCAAGGCTTTTTTCGCGGCGTTTGACCGGGCCGCGATTTCGAATAGAAAGACCGAGTTTGAGGCTATGACCGTTCCGGGCGAAGTTTCTAAATTCGTGAACGGAATCTCCGGGCAGACGGTCGAATGGAAGACGAACGTCGTTCACGTAGACCCGATAGACGCGAATAACGTTTGGGTTGAAGCCGCCCTTACCGTAAAGCTTCTAAATAGAGAAGCGGAGACGGGGACCGCTGTTTACCGGTTGACCAGAGTCGGCGGTGGGTGGAAGTTGGGTGCCGTAGATATCTTCGAGGTGCGTTAGTTGGATATCAAATTACTTCTCATGGATTGCGACGGCGTTCTGACGGATGGCCGTCTTTATTTTTCGGCGAGCGGCGAAGAGATGAAAGTGTTCGACGTTCGGGACGGGCAGGGAATTGTTTCGTGGCACCGGGCAGGTTTCAGATCCGGAATTATTTCAGGACGGGGCGCGAGTGAGATCATTCAGAAAAGAGCCGACGAGTTGGCGATCGAATTCGTTCGGACTAGCTCACGGGACAAGGTGCAAGATTTCCAAGAGATCATTCGATCCCTAGCCATTCAAGCGAGTAACGTTGCCTACATAGGCGACGATGTCGGGGACATCGAGTTAATGAGACGCGTAGGCTTCGCGGTGGCAGTCGCTGACGCGGTTCCGCAGACTAAGGCGGTCGCAGCGTACACAACGAACGCGAAGGGCGGCCGCGGAGCTGTTCGAGAAGTGATCGATTTGCTGCTCGCTGACGCTTTCAAATAGCTATTGCCCAACGTATTGAAAAGTGGCAGAATGTTCGCGTTCTGTAAGCGGGCGTAACTCAATGGTAGAGTGTCAGCTTCCCAAGCTGAAAGTTGCGAGTTCGATCCTCGTCGCCCGCTCCAGTTGTTAATACCTCAGCACGGATTTACATCATTCCCTTACAGTATCGATGTCAGAGCGTAGGCAACCGAGGTCTGCGCGATCACATCTCAATCGGCTCGTGGGAAAACGAGCCGGCGAAGATTAACTGAGTCAACGTTCTTCTAGAAGTGAATGAGTTTTTCGTTCTTAATTGGTGAGTCGCCTTGACAAAGGTTGGGGCGGTGTAGAGAATACATGTTTGCCACTCGAGAATTTTTCACGGCTTGAAAATAAAAGTTAGTTAATTTCCCAGGTGTGCTTGACAACGAATTTCGCTTCTGTATAATCAGGAGTTTCGCCCACGGGATCGTGAGCGAATGAAAGTTGATATTTGAAAACTAGATATGTGAGAGTCCATGTGTTAATTCAAAAAGAATTACTACTGACTTCGGTTAGTAGTAGCGACAGGAAACTGTCGTACGAACAATGAACTAGGAAATCAACGAGAGTTTGATCCTGGCTCAGAATCAACGCTGGCGGCGTGCCTCAGACATGCAAGTCGAACGATTAAAGCTCCCTTCGGGGAGTGCATAAAGTGGCGCACGGGTGAGTAACACGTAAGTAATCTACCCTCGGGTGGGGAATAACGTTCGGAAACGGACGCTAATACCGCATAATGCAGCGGCACCGCAAGGTGACAGTTGTTAAAGATTTATTGCCTGGGGAGGAGCTTGCGGCAGATTAGCTTGTTGGTAAGGTAACGGCTTACCAAGGCTACGATCTGTATCCGGTCTAAGAGGACGGTCGGACACACTGACACTGAATAACGGGTCAGACT
>JANMUW010000501.1:0-29148 GCA_031392105.1 Acidobacteriota bacterium
GCGTCGTAAAGCGACGTCTGCAGTTTCACCTCCTGCAGTGTCTCGGGCGCCGGTGAGATGTTGTCGTTCAGAGATCCTTCATTGCTCGTGATATTGGTCGCGTCGACTCCGTTAAAGAACAAGCTAGTTGAGGTAGTCCGCGTTCCGTTGACCGACGGTGAAACGTTACCATTACCCGCAACGCCGACCGGGGAAAGCTCGGCAGACACCCCCGCTTCGCTAGAAAGTAGCCCAGTAAAGCTTCGCGTAGATGTGGGGATCTTTGTGACCTCCTCGCCCGTGATCTGTCGCGCGGTCGTCGCCGATTCTGTTTGAACGAGTGGTTGATCGCTCGTAACATCCACATAGACGTCGGCCGATCCGACCTCGAGTGTCACGTCGACGCTACGACTAACCGACGCCTCGACCGAGATGTCGTGACTAATTGATTTCTTAAAGCCTTCCTTCTCGTAATTAACGTCGTACTTTCCGACCGGCAGTAGGGTTAGCGTCCAGCGGCCGTCTTCATTCGTCGTTGCGTTTCGCGTCAGATTTGTCGCGACGTTTTTGACAGTGATGTTCGCGCCTTGCACAACGGCCGCGTTGGTGTCCGTCACGGTGCCGCTCAAACCGCCCGTGGTCTGGGCATGGATCCCCGGTGCGGCAACAATTCCCAACAACACTGCAAACAAGAGTGCAGCTAACTTCGATTTCATATTTGCTCCTCGATACATAAGAACTTCTCAGAAAAAAAATAGACTTCAGGCGATTTCCTTCCCTCCTGGTAGAAAACTGCCTTGATAGATTTCGTGGTTCCGGTTAGCAAGTTCGAGGATATTTCTCGGAGATTACGGCGAGATGAATTGCATGTTAAATGAGTGTTAATTCGATTTGGGATTGCGGATCGCGGATCGCGGATTGCGGATTGAGTTCAGCCTTGTGCGTATGTTTGCGGCAAGTTCACAAAGGAGGTGTGGCAGCCGCTTCCGCGGACGAGGTGGTTCTCTCTTTGAAATCCAAAATCCAAAATCTAAAATCCAAAATCGAAACAGCTCCCCTCCTTACAAAGGAGGGTAGGACGCGGCTTCCGCGGGTGGTTCTCTCTTTGAAATCCAAAATCCAAAATCTAAAATCCAAAATCGAAACAGCTCCCCTCCTTACAAAGGAGGGGTGGCAGCCGCTTCGGCTGACGGGGTGGTTCTTATTTAAGGGAAGCCAAGATACTCCAAAGAAAAGTATTTGTACAAAGAAGAGTATTTGTTAGGGTATTTCGCCGGCAATATTTTTATCTTACACAGCGGCGCCGTTCTTACGCTTCGCTCGGAGCTCGCGTAGTTTGGCGACGAGTGCGCGATTGTCGAGCTCAATCGCGCCGTGGCTTACCGCCGCAGCTCTCCCGTCTTCAGTGAGATCGAAGTGCGGCGAACTTATTGGCTGATACCATTCCGCCCGAAGACCCATTGAAACTGCAAATTCGATCAACTCATCGACCGAGTCCGCTATCAAGTGGCAAGAAGGGCCGTGTCTCCAGCCATAGTCAGTAAGCTTGTCTACGTAAACCGCCATGCTATCGAATCAAACTCTGCGCCGCCGCTTCGCCGGTTTCGACCGCGCCCTCCATAAAACCCTGCCAATCGGCGATATGCTCACCCGCGAACAGCACCTTGCCGTGCGGACGGGCGAGGATGGGGCGGATGCCGAACCACTGTCCGGGTTTATAGAGCGCGTACGCTCCGTCGGTGAATTCGTCACGCTGCCATGCGTATGATGCGATGCCGCGGGCGAGCTTGGTGGCATCGCGATTGAAATCAACGAGGTCGTTCGTAATAATGCGGGCCCGACGAACTTCGGATTGCGAAGCGAGCACGTCGGCCTTTTCGCCGATCGCGTAAGCCGTTAGTATACCGGCCGGGCCGGGTTGCGACTGCGTGCTGTGAAAGTAGAAGTGTGATGTGACATCCGACACCATCGAGAAGTTTTCGTCACGCCAGAATCGATCACTGAACAGGACGCTGTTCTTAGAAATGCGGGCGTATGTCAGCCGCTCGGCTGCATCGCGTTGTGCATGAGGAAGCGGCGGATCGAATTTTATTTTTAGAAGGCTGTTGATGGGCACAGTGCAAACGACTGCGTCGGCTAAGAAGGAATCATCTGCGGTCTTCACGGTTACCGAGCCGCGTCGCTGAACCACCTCGGTGACGAGAGTTTTCGTCAGGATATTTCCCAGCCCGATGCGTCGCGCGAACTCGACTGCCAGTCGCGAATTCCCGCCCGTCATCTTGTAATCCATCTCGTTCTTCGGACTCGACTCGGCATACTCGGCGAGCGCGGCAAACGCGGAGACGTGACGGATCGATTCGCCGAAATCCGTGCTATCCGTTAGGTCGCGCAGCAATAGATCATCGTTGGTGAAACCGATCTTTTCTAGATATGTCCACCAGTCGTACTTGTCTAGTTTTGTCTTTGCGAGCGGGGTGAGCTTCTCATAGCCAGCGATCAGTTTCTCGAATGCAGCTTTCGCCTGCGGTGAAAATCCCCACTGACCCGGACGCGAAACGCGCCCATCGCGAAGCAGGTAATCTTCGAACTGATGCTTCTGCAGTGGGATGTTGAAGTCATGACAGAGGGCCTTCAGACGTTCGTGACTTTCGCCAACCCATTCGGCACCGAGTTCGCATATGAGATCAGTTCCGGCGAACTTATGCGAGAATACACGCCCGCCAATGCGATCACGAGCTTCGAGCACTGTGACATTCCATCCCGCGTTTTTGAGTTTGTATGCGGCGGCAAGTCCGGCAAATCCCGCTCCAATCACAACGCACGTTTTCCCGCGACGCTGTGCTAGAACGGCAGGCGCAAGGACAACGCCCGCAGCCGTCGCGGCAAGGCCTTTTAGAAACTCACGGCGCCCATTTGTTGGCTGATCCTTCTCCATCCCCAGCCTCCGTCTGCATAATAATTCTGTAATTATTAACTTCTTAATGAAAATTGGGTCAAGCTAAAAGAGCGTATCGTCGAATGTCGGGTGGTGCAGCGAACAGCTCCTCCGCTCGCGACTGAAGCGTGCAGATGTGCTCGGATCTAAGATGCGCGTCGAGTGCCGCGTCGGTCGACCACTCTTCGACAAATGTAAAGTCGGTCGGGTCGGCGTCGTTTTGCAATAGCTCATAGCCGATACAGCCATCTTCCGCACAGGTTGGTTTAACGAGCTCCGTCAGCGCTTTGCGCGTTTCTTCGACCTTGTCAGGGTTTGCTTTCAGGTGTGCGACGACTCGCAGGGTTTTTGAAGACATGTTCAGATGATGGTCGTGACGATCTCGCGTATGCTTCGCTGAAGCTCGCGGTCGTCGGTGATCGGCGAGACTATCGCAACCTCTGCAGCATCGATCGGCGAGATCCCTTTCGCGATCATCTGCGCTGCGTAGATCAAGAGGCGAGTCGATACTCCTTCTTCCAAACCGTGTCCGCGCAGGTTGCGAACCTTCTGGCCGATCTTCACAAGATCGCGTGCCATTTCTTCATCGATCCCACCTTCCTTCGCGACGATCGTTGTCTCGGCATCGGAATCGGGATAATCAAATTCCATCGCGACGAAGCGCTGACGCGTCGATTGTTTAAGGTCTTTGAGGATCGATTGGTAACCGGGATTGTATGAGACGACGAGCATGAACTCAGGCGGCGCCTCGATCACGGTACCGCGCTTTTCGATCGGCAGTCTCCGGCGATCATCGGTCAGTGGGTGGATGATGACAACAGTGTCCTTGCGCGCCTCGACAACCTCGTCGAGGTAACAGATCGCACCGGCTCGAACCGCGGTCGTGAGCGGGCCGTCGTGCCAGACGGTCTCTTCCCCTTCGAGAAGAAATCGCCCGACGAGATCGGTCGACGAAAGATCCTCGTGACACGCGACCGTGATGAGCGGGCGGCCCATTTTGTAAGCCATATACTCAACGAATCGCGTCTTGCCGCAACCGGTCGGCCCTTTGAGCATCGCCGGCAGGCGCGCCGTGTAAGCCGCTTCGAAAAGCTCGACCTCGCTGCCTATCGGAAGATAGAACGGCTCGTCGGCCACCTTGTATTTCTCAACTGCTAATTCCATGCGGATAGTATTTTCTCACATAATGCGAAAGAGGGACCCTTCGGACAAACTGAAAAGTAAAAACTGAAAACGGCTCTTCGCTTTGCCACCCCGTTTTCAGTTTTCAGTTATTAGTTTTCAGTTTGTCCGATAATAGCCGCTGCGTATCTAGGATTGAAACTTACTCCAATCTCCCCATATCGCAAAAGTCGCACCGGCGGGCTGGATATTTACGAACAGTGTTTTTCCGTCGAGCGAGAATGTTGACCCGGCGAATTCACCGTTCTTGAAGTTTGGTGTGAGGTTCTTCGCAAAGTCGGCGATCTTTCCATCCGATGTCAGAATTCGCAAGAAGCTATCAGGTGTGCCGCCCTGGCCGATGTAATCGCTGTCTTCGCAAATGAAAAGCAGGTCGCTGTTCGGCATCAGACAGATGTTGTCGGGCATATCCAGAACGTCACGGCTCGGCGATTCGAACATCATCGTAAGGCGACCGGCATCGCGACTGGTTTGCTGATAACGCCAGATCTGTCCGCCCAGATTATTGCCGCCGCTGGTCGACGTGAAATAGATCTGGCCTTTATCGTCGGCGCAGCAGCCTTCTAATCGCGCGAAAATGGCTCCGCCTTTTGCACGGCCTTGTTTGGAAACCGCTTGCGGGTCCAAATCTGCCTCCGGCGGGTCCGGTTTGTCGATCGTAACCCAATACACATCGAGATTCTTACCCGCCGTCTGACCGGATCGTGTGTCATATTCACCTTTTCCGTTAACCGCCAGCATCTGCAGCGCGCCTCCCTTCGCGAGGCGTTTGTCGCGATTCGGCAGAAATCGGTAAAAACCACACGGGTTAAAATCTTCAGTTAGGTACAAAATGCCGGTGCGTTTTTCCACTGCTACCGCTTCGTGCTCGAATCGGCCCATAGCTCTAAGTGGGACCGCCGGCAGATTGTTGTTCGCGGATGCCGAAACCTCGAAACAATAACCATGGGGTTTCGGGAAGCCGCCGGTCTTGTTGCCCTTTGCGTCCGTTCGAACAGTCTGTCCGAGAGTTGTTTCCTCGCACGAAATCCAGCTTCCCCACGGCGTCCGGCCACCAGCGCAGTTGGTAAGCGTTCCTGAAAGGCTCACAAAGTCGCGAGTTACTTCGCGCGTTTGCGGGTTGATGACAAGTGTTGTTGTGCCGCCGCCGGCGGTTTCATCGTAATGGTTGTCCTTTCCGATCGCGGTTCCCAGCCTGGGGATCTTGCCGCCCGTGATCTCATGATTGCGAACTATTCGCAGTTCTTTTCCAACCTTGAAGGTCCCCATGCCGTCGTGTGCTCGAGGCGTAGGGCGGCCGTCGGTCAGCGGGGTATTCACCTTCCCGATAACGTTGTACTCGAATCCCTTCGGCAAAGCCATATAAGTTTCGCCCGTGTTTTTCGTAGCGGTCGGAACTAGCTCACCGTAACCCGTCGATCGAAGATTCGTCAGGTCACCGGTCGCCGCGAAGGTCTCGGCCCTTCGTGAAAGTCCGCTGCATGCTAAGGCAAGGCCACCGGATGAAACGCCGAGGATGGAGATAAAAGAACGTCTGTCCATGTTTTTTGAATATCAAGAAGACTCAATTAACATAACCCTCGGACGCGCAATTTTCAATTTCTTATGAATGCGGTATCGATCGATCAAGTAGAAACCAAAACAGATATAGAGGCGGCCCGAAAAATCTTTCGTGAGTACGAATCTTGGCTCGGCCTCGATCTCTGTTTTCAGGGTTTTGAAGAAGAACTCAATAACCTGCCGGGTAAATATGCGCTTCCGAAAGGAAGGCTTTACCTTGCCGAAGTAGGTGGCGAGGTTGCCGGATGTATCGCTCTTCGTCCTCTTGGTCCGGACATGTGCGAGATGAAGCGATTATTTGTGCGAGAAACATTTCGCGGAATGCAGATTGGGAAATTGCTGATCGAGCGATTGATCGAAGACGCAAGACTTATAGGTTACAAGGCGATGCGGCTCGACACATTTCCCCCGAAAATGGGAAAAGCCGTACGGCTCTATGAATCGTACGGCTTTCGCGAGATCGCGCCTTATTATGACAACCCGAATGACGGAGTTCTGTTCATGGAACTCAGCCTCCCGACTGCAAAAGCGTCTCAGTAATCACCGTACTCCGTCGGCGGTGACGGCACCATGTTAATGTCAGGCTTCGACCTTTTTCTCGCCGCCGTCCTCAAACAACACTTCCTGAATCCGAACCCGCTACGGAACGTACGCGTTGGAAATAGGCCGATCTCCTGTTGCACCGAACTGGACGATCCGGCGAATCAGAAGCCGTGACGAGCGACCGTCACGGCTTTCTGAGTCTGGCGATAATAAGTAACTATCGAACGGGCTTTCTTGGAATCTTCTCATCCATCATCGCCGTTTGATAAACGAATGCAGCCATAATGGTAGCCGCCTGCTTCATGTCTTCAGCCTGAATGCGGTCGTAGTTATCCTGGTTAGAGTGATGGGTTCGCGTATCGTACTCGATCTCATCCTGTATGAACTGAAAACCCGGAAGGCCGACGCGATCGAACGACTGATGATCAGTACCACCGGTATTCGACAAGGTTACCGTCTTCGCATCCAGGTCCGCAAACGGTGCGAGCCACGCTTCGAAGTATGGCCGGACAGCCGAATTCCCCTGCATATAAACGCCGCGGATCTTTCCGGTTCCGTTGTCGAGGTTGTAGTACGCCGACAGCTTGTCGTAGTTCGCGGTTTTCACCAGCTCGCCTTGCTGTCCGCTCTCGCCGCGCTTGCGCTCGCCGAACTGCTGTTTCACATATTCGCGGGAACCATTCAAACCCTGCTCTTCTCCGCTCCAGAGCGCGACGCGGATCGTGCGGCGCGGTTTTAATCCTGATGCAATAAGAATGCGGGCAGCTTCCATTGCAACAGCGCATCCAGCTGCATTATCGGTCGCACCGGTTCCCGCATGCCACGAATCGAGATGTCCGCCGAGCATGACGATCTCGTCCTTCAACACCGGATCGGTTCCGGGGATCTCGGCAACCGTGTTATATCCCATCAGGTCGTCGTCGTGATACTGAGCCTTGATATCGACGGTCATCGTCGGCTTCGCACCGTTCTGGATCATTCGAACGAGGCGATTGTAATCTTCAGTCGCCATCGTCATCTGCGGCATCATGCGTGCTTCTGCTTCCTTTTGATAGGGAGACAATCCACCGCGTCGGCCACCCGGACCGGGCTGCGGAGCCTCGCTTGATGTCGCAGGCACTGATAACGGGACGACGCTCGCGCTTTGAACGAACAAGGTTCCACCGCTGCCATTTCGGCTATTGTCGACGATGACCGCGGCGCCTTCGTCAAACACAAATGTTGCCGCTTTTAGCGCGATCTGGAATTGACGAAAGCGCTCCTGTTGCTCCGGCGTCGCCGCCGGTTGATTCTGACCTGGCTGGGGAGCGGCGACATTTGCCGGATCCGGTGCCGCTGCAAGTTTAGCGAGCGACTCGTCGGTGTGGCGCTCGCCCATTCCCGTGAAGTCCGCCTTAAGTTCGCGAGGGCGTGATACGAGTACGATCTTTCCGCGGAGTTGGCCCTTGTACTTCGCAAAGTCTTCGTCGGTCTTGATGTCGAGGTAAACTACGTCGCTCGTAACCGCGCCCTTTGTCGAAGGCGACCAAGCTTTCGGATACGCGATGACCGGGAACGCGGTCGGCTCATTCACCTGAGCGGAAAAACTTTTCAGCGACCAACCCCGGCCGAACGGGCCCCAACCCTCGAGCTTCGCGTTTTGCATTCCCCACTTTGTCATCGTGTCGCGCGTCCATTCGTTCGCGCGTTTCATGTTTGGTGAGTTTGTGAGGCGGCCGCCGATGACGTCCGTGAGATACGAAAGCGTCTGCATGACTTGCGAGTGATTGAGACCTTCGTCGCGGATCCGATCGATCGTCGCTTTAGGCGCCGTGTAAATCCCGGGTTTCACCGGCGACATCGGTGCCGTCTTATCAACCAGCGCTGCTGTTTGTCCTAAACCTACCGTCGGCAGCAAAAAACAACTGAGCAAAAAAAACGCCCAATACTTTGCGTCGTAACATTACTTCATTCTCCTGTGGCGAAATTATCCAGAAAGGTTAGCCTTAATACTACCAAACCGGGGAAATGGTTTCACGGCCGGAAGCGACCAGGCGTTTCTTCATTACAAAATTAATAATTACTTCATTACTAATTACGTATCGGAAAATACCCTAAGGTCGGTCTTCGAACGGTTGTTTATTTTAGATAATTAGTAATGAAGTAGTTATTAATTTCGTAATGAAAACGCTAGATCGTCGACCAGGTCAGCGTATAGGCGGGGGGAACATTTTTGACGATCAACGGGCTGCGCTTCGATTTACCGTAGCGGTCGCGCATGAATTCGCGAAGTTTGATCGCGGATGGAAAATAGTAGCCGTGTGCGTATTGGAAAGTGCGGAAGGTGCAGCCAAGCTGCATGAACTTGTCGACCTCCTGCAGGATCTTTTCGCCGATCTCGTTCGGCATCGACACGAAAGGCAAGCAGCAGATTATCGTACCGACCTTTCCGAAGCCGGACTTGCGATGTATCTCCCCGGCCTCGAGTGCGTTGCCACGGGCGATCTTCATATCGGGATAATTCTTCTTAAGAATGCGGACGAGGTCGCGATCAAGCTCGATCCCGAGATATGACTTTTCGTCCGGAACAATTTCCTGAAGGAATTTTGTGATTGCTCCCGTCCCAACGCCGAGCTCCATCACGACGTTGTTCTCACTTGGTCGAATTCCAGCTACCATCCGCCGAGCCAACTCAGGCGAGCTCGGCGTTATTGAGCCGACTTTTCCGGGATTTTTCAGAAATGCCTGAAGGAACTGGATATTTTCGTTCATCGAGTAAGCGCGCTATGCGATCGGAGCCTCTGTGCCGGCCTTAGTATCAGACGTTACATCCTCGGTTGCAACGGCCATTTTATAATCACAATCTTCGTTTTTGCAATAACGCACCGTCCCGTCGCGCTTAGTCGTTTTCTCGAGGACATACGGCGCGCTGCATTGCGGGCATGCCTGCTGAACGGGTTTGTCCCAGTAAACCTCGTCACATTTCGGATAATTGGAGCAGCCATAGAATGCCTTCCCGCGACGAGACTTCTTGACGACGATCTCTCCATCTTTGCACTTTGGGCAGTTAATCCCGAGTGTTTCACGCTTTACGTAATCACACTTCGGATAGTTCGAGCACGAGATGAATTCGCCGAACCGGCCCTGGCGGCGGACGAGATGAACTCCGTCCTTCGGGCAGATCTCGTCGAGTGGAACCGGTGGTGCCGCGGGCTTTTGATCACCCTTTGCGATCTTACGGATGTTCTTGCATTCGGGGTAGCCGGTGCAGCCGTAGAAGGATCCGAACCTTCCTTTCTTCAGTGCCATCTCGCGTCCGCAAAGCTCGCAGACCGGGATCTCCTCGGCTTGTTCACCGTTCGCGCCGTCCCCGTCGGCTGAACCTTTCTTGCTAACTTCACGGGTGTTCTGACATTCCGGATAATTCTCGCACGCCAGGAACTGACCGAACCGGCCGAACTTGATGACCATCCGGGCGCCGTCTTTCTCGCAGATCTCGTCCGTCGGGATCGACATCTTTTTCTTGCCCTTGATCGTCTCAGCGGCGTGCTCGAGGTCCTTCGAAAACTTGCCGTAGAAATCTCTCAGTGCGTCCTGCCATTTGAGCTTTCCATCTTCGATCTCGTCGAGCTCCTCTTCCATTTTCGCCGTGTAGCGTTCGTTGAAGATGTCATCGAACGTTTCTACAAGCAGATCGTTCACGGTCGTGCCGAGCGGCGTCGGATGAAAACGTCCTTCGATCTTCTCGACGTACTCGCGGTCTTGGATCGTGGTCATGATCGACGCGTAGGTCGACGGGCGGCCGATCCCTTTTTCTTCAAGAACCTTGACCAGTGTCGCCACGGAATAACGCGGTGGAGGCTCAGTAAAATGTTGCTCGGGCGTGATCGCGTTGAGCTTCAATTTCTCACCCTGCTGAACAAGCGGCAGGCTGCGCTCCTCGTCCTCATCTTCGTCCTCGGCCGGTTTTTCATCGCGGCCCTCCTGGTACACCTTTAAGAAGCCGTCGAATTTCTGTACCGAACCTGTCGAGCGGAAGGTGAAGCGGCCCGCTTTGATGTCGATCGTGGTTTGATCGAAAACCGCCGGCGCCATCTGCGACGCAACCATCCTTTGCCATATGAGCCGGTAGAGCTTTAGTTCGTCGGGGCCAAGTTTGCTAGCCAGGCTATCAGGGGTCCGATTGACGTCGGTGGGGCGAATCGCTTCGTGAGCATCCTGCGCACCTTTCTTAGAGCGATAGAAATTTGGTTTTGCGGGAAGATATGATTCCCCATACGTTCCGCCGATGAATCCCCGGACCTCAGTCAACGCTGCGTCGGAGACGCGGGTCGAATCGGTTCTCATGTACGTGATCAATCCGACGGCGCCTTCGGAACCGAGCTCGATGCCCTCATAAAGTTTTTGGGCGAGCATCATCGTCTTCTTGACCGGGAAACCGAATTTGCGTGATGCGTCCTGTTGGAGCTTCGATGTGATGAACGGCGGAGTCGCGTTGCGCTTCCGTTCTTTTGTCGTGACCGAGTCGACGACAAAATCTTGTTTGCCTGCTTCGTCGACGATGCTCGCGGCATCGGATTCCGTCTTGACGTGCGTCTCGTTCGCCTTCAAGTCCTCGTCGAATTTCCCGGTCTTGACCGTCTTGTCTTCTATCTTATAAAGACGTGAATCGAATTTCGGCGGAAGTGCCGCGGTGAGATTCGCAATGATTGTCCAGTATTCGGTTTTGACGAACGCCTCGATCTCGCGTTCCCGCTCGACGACCAGACGGACTGCAACGGTCTGGACACGTCCAGCCGACAGCTTCCCGCCGATCGTTTTCCATAGGATCGGTGAGACCTTGTAACCGACAAGTCGATCGAGGATCCGGCGCGCCTGCTGTGCGTCGACCAGATCCTTATTTACTTGCTTCGGCTCCTTGAACGCATCCTGGATCGCCGCTTTTGTGATCTCGTTGAACATCACGCGGTAAACTTGCTGCTTACCTTTTTTCGGGACGATCTCTTCGGCAAGATGTTGGCAAATAGCTTCGCCTTCGCGGTCGGGGTCGGCCGCAAGATAGATCGCTTCACTTATTTTGGCGGCCTTTTTCAGATCGGAAACTATCTTTTTATTATTTCGTTTTTTGGTGTCCGGGATGACTTCGTAGGTCGGCTCGAAGTTGTTGTCAACATCGACACCAAGGTCCTTTCCCGGCAGGTCCTTGATGTGACCGATCGAGGCGAGGACCGTATAATCGGACCCGAGATATTTGTTTATCGTCTTAGCTTTAGCAGGCGATTCGACGATCACGAGATTCTTTGCCATACAACTTCCTCGGGAAATGTTCCCCCGAAAAAAATAGTCAGATGCGAACAGCACCTGACAATCTGACTTCTAACACCTATGTTCCAGCTGTGTCAAACAGCGGCTCTCTGCCGGTCAGACTCGACGCGCATAATTCTTTCCGGGCAAAACCCGAATGAGATCGCGGATGTCCAGGGCGACAAGTGCCGTGTTCAACTCACCAAATGACAACCCGCTGGACTCAAGCAAAACGTCTATTTGGAGCGGTCCGTCATACGACAAAAGGGACCAGACTTTTTGCTCGTTTTCACTTAGATCCGGTGGCGGGATCTCATTCCCGCCACTCTCCAATTCTTCGTCGATCTTCGGCGGAAGGATAGCGGCTCCGATCTCGCTCGGCAACTCGGCGACGACATCCTGCCATTGCTGAACGAGCTTTGCACCGGACTTTATCAAATAGTTAGTGCCGTACGAATTTGCGGAAGTAATATTTCCGGGTATGGCCATCACTTCACGATTCTGCTCCATCGCAAGCCTCGCCGTTATCAGAGAACCGCTTCGCTCCGACGCTTCGACGATCAACACTCCTAAACTAAGCCCGCTTATGATTCGATTGCGATATGGAAAGTTGTCCTTTAGCGGCGGGGTGCCCAGTGGGAACTGCGATACGACGGCTCCGCCGGAGTCGAGGATCTCTTTTATGAGCCGCGTGTTCTCTTTCGGGTACGCTCCATCGATACCGGTTCCGAGCACGCCCACGGTCTTGCCATTCCCGCGGATCGCACCGCGGTGCGCCACCGTGTCGATGCCGCGAGCCAAACCCGAGATGATGCAGATCCCGCGCGAAGCCAGATCGCGCGATAGCATCTCGGCGGCGTTCGTTCCGTACGTCGAGCACAGCCGCGAGCCGATCACCGCCACGCACGGCTGCGTGAGACATTCTTCCCACTTGCCGCGAACATACAGCGTGATAGGCGGGTCGGCGATCTCACGCAGCATCGCCGGATAACTTCCGTCGTCGAGCAGAAGGATGTCGCCGCCAATTTTTTTTACACGCTCGAGTTCGACAGCAGCCCGTTCGAACAATGCTCGGCTTATTATGCTCTCGATCGTTTCCGGCTTGATGCGAAGAGACTCGAGTTGTTTACGCCGGGCGTGAAAAACGTTTTCTGGCGAACCGAATGCTTCGAGCAGCTTTGTCGCTACTCTCGGTCCGACACCGGGAGTCATGTTGAGGGCAATCCAACTCTTCATATTTTGGATTTTAGATTTTGGATTTTGGATTGGAGGAACGTGGCTCAATTGACCCCGCCTTAGATCGTAGGGTTCTAATCGAAGTTACTGTCATGCGAACGATTTCGTTGATTTCTTCGGCGAGAGACGATACTTTTTTCGCCGTCACAATCTCGGACTCTACCATCAGTTCGATCCAATAAAGGCTTTCATCCGCCTCCTCCTCAACGATCGCGAGCTTGTTGATCACATCGGCGCGCGACTTTCCGCGACACGCCGCGCGATAGTTGGCCCCGATCGAAGTCCCGGAACGGAGTAGCTGCTTTCCTATCACAACGGATAGTTCAGACCGGGGCAGAGCGGTTACCAGTCGTATCACTCGTAGCGCGATCTGCTTTGTACGGGCCTTGAATTCTTCCTCAGTCATGTCAAAGCACTGTACATTACAGGCCGATAGGTAAGCTTAAAAAACCGTGAAGAATTCTAAAGCCGTCTTGCGAGGAGTAGGTGACAGGAGGATCAGTCAATCCAAAATCCAAAATCTAAAATCCAAAATGGAATTGGCGGAGGCGTGTGGGGGTCGAACCCACCCAAGCACGCTCTCGCGTACTCGCAGACGGTTTTGAAGACCGCGCCCATCACCGGACAGGATGCGCCTCCGCAAGGTTAGATCATGGCTCAGAGTATTCGCACTTCACACCTGCGACTGATGTCGGCTCGAACTTTTGTGTTTTAAGATCTGCGATCCAAAGCTTCGTGGGCCGGAAGACCGCTTGCCTTCGCAGAATCTTTCCCACGCCGACAAGGTTAACAATCTCGGTACCTTGCCTCCGACAAAAGATCGACGGGTCGCCGGCAAAGAAAAGGTAATCGCTTTTCGTCATTGCCTGAAAAGAAAGGGCGTCGAGTACATGCCAGCCGGTAATTCCACCCGAATCCTTGCCAGTAGAGACCTCGAGCCACAGCATCTTTGTTCTTCCTTTTTCTAACTGCGAAATGCCGTACACAGGGTCGGCATCGATGTCACCGATCAATCCTCCGCCGTAATGCTTTACACCGTTCGGAAGTGTCGCGTTTGGAAGGACACCTTTATATTCGTAACCAATATACGGAGACTTCTTCGGTGCAACCGGTTTTGCCTGACCGATCGCACAGATCGGAATAATAAGAAGTGTGGTGATCAGGAACAGTCTTACTAAGTTCATTGTCGTGCCCTCCGAGTCCATCAGGACATGAGCATAGACGTAACCAGTGTCGCTCGATTTGCGATGTCGGCGATCAAAATATGTTCATCAAGCCGATGAGCTCCGTCGCCCGCGATGCCCAGCCCGTCAAGCACCGGAATGCCCAGTGCGGCCACGAAGTTTCCGTCCGAAGCTCCGCCGACTTGCGTCTCTCCCAGCTCGTAACCAAAACTTGTCGCGAGCGACTTAGCGTTCTCGAACAATGTCACGACCTCATCTGTTCTTTCCATTGGCGGCCGGTTCACGCCGCCCGTGATCTCCAGCCTTACTCGCTCTTCGAATGGTTCTAGTCCGCGGACCGAATTCTCGATTCTCGCAGCCTCTTCCATCGACGTAAATCTGACATCGACAGTACATTCTGCATGCTCGGGAATCACGTTGATCGTGGTACCTCCACGCATCGTACACACGTTAACCGTCGTCCCGTCCGCCGGCGAGTTTAGCTCGTGGAGCTTTTCGATCTGCCGGGACAGTTCGAGTATCGCGCTTGCTCCCTTCTCCGGTTCAAGGCCGGCGTGTGCCGGTACACCGTGAGCTTTCAGGGTGAACATCCCTGTTCCCTTTCTGCCAGTCTTAACACGGCCTGCGGCCGATGGCTCAAATACGAAACATGCGTCGGCGTTTCGAGCTTCGCGCTCGACAAGTTCTCGGCCCGTAAAACTTCCCACTTCTTCGTCGCACGAAAGTAATATCGTCACGGCTCCGGTAGGCTCGGATCCCGATTCGGCGATAAACCGAAGAGCTTCCAACATGAGCACAATCCCCGATTTCATGTCGAAGATTCCGCAGCCGTAAAACTTTCCGTCTTCGATCCTCGTCGGATTAAGAATTTTTGTACCGACCGGATGAACAGTGTCGGTGTGTCCAAGGAGTAGGATGTTCTTCTTACGGCCAGAGAATGCGCGGATCAGAATGTGGTCGCCAAATTTCTCCGACGCGACGCGCTCGATCTCGAGATCCAGCGGAAGCTTGCGCGCCTCGTTCTCGACCCAAAGAGCTACAAGCTTGCTGCGTTCCACATCGTAGGATGGCGATTCGATCTCGACGATCTCCCGTATCATCCGGATGGTTTCGTTCTGTCGGTTTCTGAAGTAGTCAGCGATCTCGGAAAGTTTCATCGAACGAATCTCAGCGGACCGGTACTGCTGCTGCCGTTGAAGGTGTGCCGAAAATCTGATTCAACGTTTCGCCCAACCGGTAGCCGGCGAGTGCCAATTGGCGCTCCGCAATCCGAAACGCTTTCTTCTTATATTTTTCAGAAGGCGTTTGAAATCGAATGAGGTCCGGGGAAAACACTTCGGTAGGATTGAGGGCAAAACTTTCCTTCCGCCATTCCTCGTACTCACCCAGCTTCACCGCCGGGGCCAACGAAGAATAAGGATATTTTTTCATTACCGTGCGTGCCACCGATGTTATGTATTCTTGCCCGCGAGTGTCCGCCTTTATCGGAATGTTTCGTCCGATTATGGAATCCCAGAACCAGTGAAGATTCTGCTGTTTTTCGCGCGGCGTGCCTTGCGGCGTGAGCAGAAATAGATTTCCTCCCTGATCGCCTTTCGGTTCCAGATCGGTAACCCGTGCGGAAGTATGCAGCGGTTGGTGGATGTCGCCGACGAGGTGTTCGATCCAGGCGATCGCGAGTGCCTTATCTTTGTCGCTTTCAGCCGACCCTCGCAGGACTTTATCAAACTCAATAATCTTCTTGACTGCCACTCCACCTTCTTCAAAACCTGTCAGGATCTCCGGCTTGTTACCGACCTGTTTCCAAAACGTGTCGTCATAGTGCCAGTTACTCTTGTGATATTTCTTGTATCTATTCTCTAGCGCTCGCTCGCGAACAATGTCGGCCCAAGTTGCCATCAACATGAAATATTCGAGTTTACTTGTCTCGTCGGGCTGCGAACCCGATTGCATGTAATAGGCCGAGATGTCCGAATCTTCGGGTGCGGACCGGAGGATCTTTATGACAGCTTCTCGTGCGGTGGGTGACATTCTCTGCCAGGCGATATAAGCCGTCGTTTTGTGTCCGACATCATCCCATCCAAACGCCAATACGGCCGGCAGTAGTACCAATGCACCCAGAAAAACGACTCGAATAAATATCCCCATAAGGCTCCTAAATCTTTTTGGATGATTCTAGCGAAATAAAGGAATAAGAGAAAGCAGATCGCGTATTTGGTCAGGGGCCATCGAAAAACCTGTTTGGGCACGAGGCTTGCAACCGTAAAAAAAGCAACGACGGGAACTTAGTTGATATTTATTTCGGCTTCGAGACGCGTTAGGTATGTTGCGGATAATCGCGAAAAAAGCTTTGTTCCCGAAAAATCTGCAAAAACTTTCCCAGGATTCGTTCTTTCCTCCATCGGGCGGATCACATTGAGCAAAATGTGAGGAGACAGAAAAGTTATGCAAGGGATTTTGGAACAAAACAGTATAGCCGCATCGATAATTAATCGTACTCGAGGCTCATTTGGTGAAAAAATAGGCTTTATGGCCTCTTTGTTCGGATGTTGGCATAAACGACTGACCCGACCATTTACCGAAAAGCATGTCGCATATCGTGCATGTGTCGACTGCGGCGCTCGAAAAAAGTTCAATACGGAAGAATTTAGAACGGTCGGTCCTTTTTATTATCCTCCGTCGGTCAGATCAGAAGGTGTCTGATATTCGACCGATTAGTGTCTTAATACCCGATATTTTTCGGAGTGTGGCTTACAAAGCCGCACTCTTTTCTATTTAAGCTTTCTTCAAGATCAAGGCGGAGTTCTTCGAACCGAAACCGATACAGTTGCATAGAACGGCGTCCACGGTCGTTGCACGCGCCTTGTTTGGAACATAATCAAGATCGCATTCGGGATCTGCCATATCGAGATTTATCGTGGGTGGAATTATGCCGTTGTTGATCGCGAGCAAGGCGGCGCCGATGCCCGCGGCTCCGGTCGCACCTTGCGGATGACCGATCTGTGACTTGGTCGCCGACATCGGGATATCGTATGCCGCTCGACCAAAAGCCAACTTTACTGCCTGGGTCTCGATCCGGTCGTTGAGCTGCGTTGATGTTCCATGCAGGTTTACGTAATCGATCTGTTCCGGCTCGATCCCGGCATCAGCCATCGCCAAACTCATCGCACGTGCCGGCTCGATGCCGTTCTCCGCCAACCGCACGCGATGATATGCGTCGCAAGTCACCCCGTAACCCGCAACCTCGGCGTAGATCTTTGCTCCCCGAGCGATCGCGTTCTCATACGCTTCGAGAAGATAAACCCACGAGCCTTCGCCGATCACGATCCCTGAACGATCTTTGGAAAAGGGGCGGCAAGCACGTTCCGGTTCGTCGTTCCATTCTTTCGTGCAAACCGTCATGACCTCGAAGCCCTTCAAGATACCCGGCGAAATAGGCGAATCAACGCCTCCCGTAAGCATGATGTCCTGACGTCCCAGCGAGATATGCTGCGCCGCATAAAACATCGCGTCCGTCGAAGAGGTGCATCCGGTCGAGATGACGTGCGACAGGCCGTGAAGATTGAAGACCATGGAAAGTTCGGACGATAAGCCTCCGTGCGTCGAGGCTGGAATCGTATAGATACTTCCCTTTCCGGCGTTTCCGGAAAACCAATAGCCGAATTGTTTTTCAGTAAATGCAAGGCCGCCGCCACCGGTCCCGAGAACTACACCGAATCGACGTTTTTCTTCGAGGGTAAGCTCATCAACGGTTAGAGATGAATCGCGAATCGCCTCGCGAGCGGCTGCAAGAACCAGAGGAACGGTACGGGGTACGTGCTGGCGATCCTTCGGATTCAATTCGCTCTTCCAATCGAACTCCGGAATCTCAGCTGCAATCTGAACCCCGAACTCCGTCGGGTCAAAGCTCTCGATCCGGCGCACCCCACTGGTTCCTGCTTCCAACGAGCTCCAGTATGCTTCGCGACCGATGCCGATCGGCGTGACACAGCCGAAACCGGTGATTACAACTCGTCTCGGATTCTTGAAACCGCTGAGCATAAAAATTATCTAAACCCTGTAGATGCAGTCAGAACTTTTCAAGATGGTCTCACGCAAGGAAGGTAATTCCTAGAACGGTCTGACTAAAATAAAGTCAGATTCGTTGTGTACGCTGGATTACACTATTTCGGTTTCGATTCGTCTAACATCTTTATCTGTCTGTAACAAAGGGAGATACTATTATGCTTTGGACAATCATCGTTATCCTGCTGGTTTTGTGGGCTTTGGGTTTCGGAGGCGTGGGTGGCCTTAACCTCGGTGGCTTGGTTCACATCCTCCTCGTAATTGCGATCATCGTGCTCGTACTGCAGTTGGTCCGGGGACGTCGGGGGGTCTAGCTCTTAGAATAACTCCCGCGAGTTGAGAATCCGTTTTTCGGAAGGGTGTGGCTTAGTAGCTCATATCCTTTTTTCTGCTTCGCTTGCCAGGATCAGTTTTTCCAAACGTCTGGTCCTGGTGTTTTCTTGTTTCGCGCTCATCACGAAGTGGGAGCATAGACGCCTATATCCGTCAGGCTGCTGCTTGAAGAAACTCCACGCTTCCTTGTTTTCCCGGAATCGCTTTTCCATTGCTAAGCTGAATTTCGCCGGTTTCTTTTCGTACGAATAGATTGCGGACTTTCTTGACTGCCTCTTTTTGAAGGCGGCCGCGCCAGACGGGCGAATCAACCCGTTTTTCGACAGCACTTCCATCTTCTTTATATTTATCGCGCTCCAGATACTATTCGAGCGCCGCGGAGTAAATCGGATCGTGTATGCTTCATCGTCCAGACGTTTTCTCACTCCGTCTATCCAGCCGAAACACAAAGCCTGATCTACGGACTCGCTCCAAATCATACTCGGTTTACCTGAGTCTTTTTTGTAAAAACCGACGATCAATTCTGTTTTCTTATCGTGATTCTGTTGAAGCCATTCGCGAAAATCGTCTTGAGTTGGAAAAAATCTCGGAGAGGGCATGTGTGAATTATAAACAAAAAAATGCCCGGGCATCTGAAGCCCGAGCATTTTCCTTATGAGCTCGCGCCCACGTTACTGCTGTGTGATGTTGAGAATACCATTAAGAATATTTCCCAAGATATTTAGGTTATTGTTCGAACGATATCCGTATCGAGTCTGGTTATTGATTCCGTCCTCATAACCCCGCTGGAAACCCTGCTGGAAGTAGTACTTATACTGGCTACGATCGACATAACTCTGGTACCCGTACGTTCCGCTTCTATACACATTGTTTCCGTAGTAACTTCCGTTTCGGCCATAGCGGGAGTCTGCCTGACCCTGCCGATAACCCTGCTGATAACCACTATTCACTGCCTGCCTAAGAAGCTCGGCGCCGCGGTAGTCGGTCTGGTAATAGCTGCCGTTTCGATTAACTCGATACCAGCGCGAGCCGCCGCTCCGATTGGTATATCGATTGTTAGACCCGGCTGTCCGCCGGTATTCGGAATACTCTTGCTGGGCCTGTCGCTGGGCCTGCTGCCAGTCACGGTAGTCGCTTCGGCTGCGACTTCTCAGGTAGTCCTGATACTCTTCCTGCGCTCTGCGCTGAGCTTGCTGCCACTCACGATATTCTTCGTTGTAATTCTGCGCATTTGCGGTTCCAACTGCACCTAGCAGAAGAAACGAAACGAATATCGACCCAATAACCGTACTTTTCAAACTGAATAATTTCATAACATTCTCCCCTTGTAATCGGCTACCGGTATTTTTGTTTTGGGGCAGAGCCGGTAAAGCCTTGTTATTTTTCGGTGATTTGAATCAATTCATTTTCACCTCACCCGGTAAAAAGGCAATGATTATGCCACCGGTTGAATTATTGAAATAGCAAAAGTTAACCGACGTTCGCGATCCGGGCGGAAAAAGAAAAGGCGACGATTTCAAGAATCGCCGCCTCGTTTGGAAGATATTGTCTTCCTAATTTCTCTGTTAGCCCGGTCATATCCTGAGGGGCATCACGATGTACTTGTAATCGTAAGCAGTGTCTCCAGCGATCCGGATCTGCGTAGCGGCATTCGCGTCTTTGAATTCAAAAGATATACGTGTCGCACCCTTAGCTTCCTTAACCCGAACTTTATCGCCGTCGGTCTCTTTCGTATCCGATGCAGCGGATGAATCCGGGCCGACATCCGACGCGGCACCTTCCAGAGCTCCGACGTTGTTGAGAAACTCTTGCAGGTACTGCCAATTGAAACCGAGTGTGATTTCTTCTTCGGCCGAATAATCAGCCGTAACGAACTCCTGCCCCTCGCCTTCTTCACTAGACTGTGCGGTTATCTCGACTTCATCCTTGCGGACCGTCATCCTGATCGACCGGTTCCGCTCGTCAGCCATGAGCGATATTCGTCTGACCGCATTTTTCATTTCCGCTAGATCAAAAACCACGGTCTTGTCATTGTCCTTCGGCATGACCATCTCGTAATTCGGAAAATTGCCCGAGAGTTTTCGAGTAATGAGCAGCCGGCCGCCGGTTTGAAAGTAGATATGGTTCTGATCCTCGCCGAACTGCACTTCGCCGTCCGAATCGCGCGAGATCTTCACGAGCTCGGTCAACGCTTTTTTCGGGATCAAAACGTCCATCTGCGTGTCGCCTGAGTCATCAATCGCTTTTTCGATAAATGCGAGGCGGTGTCCATCCGTAGTTACCATGCGAGCCTTTCCGTCGGCGATCATGAACTTGGCTCCGGAGAGTGTAAACCGGCTTTGTTCATTGGTGATCGCGAACGCCGTATTGTGAATAAAATAATTGAAAATCTCGCTCGAGAGTTTCATAGGCGCGGATTTGAATATCGGAAGTTCCGGATATTGTTCCCGGCTGACTCCGGCAAGACGGAAGCTTGCCCGGCCCGCCTTCATTTGAACCCATTCGTTTTCGAGCTTCTTGAAATGAACTTCGCCGCCGTCCAACGTGCGAACGATATCAAACAGCTTGCGAGCCTGGATACACATCGAACCGCTCTGTTTGATCTCGGCTTCGGCGTCGCATCGGATGGTCACGTCGAGGTCCGTGCCAAGGATCCGAATCTCGTTCTCTCCGAGGCTCTCGATCAAAATATTTGACAGCACCGGAATCGTGGATTTCCGCTCCACAACACCCTGAATGTAACTAAGTTCTTCTTTGAGGACGTTTTGCTTGATCGTGAATTCCATTGTCTTCTGTTTAGCTCCGAATTAATTCTAACTTCTTGGACGAATCTTTCTGATCTTACTATCTAAGAAAATAAGTTAATAAATATCTAGTAGTAGTAATAGTACCTGTGCATATGTGTAAAAGCGACGAAACTACTTATTAATATTGACCTTCGGCGTCCACAGTTAGTTGTGGAAAACTTGTGGAAAAGGCCGTTTGAATCTGGAAAACTTTTGTCCAGGCTTTTTTTTCGCCGGTATCCACAAGTCTGTGAAGCAGGTACCTGCGGAAAAGTGGAAATCTTTTTTCAACTGCTGCAAATACGGTACATACTGACATCAGAAACAAACATAAGTGTGGAAATCGTAAATTGGTCCCGGCATCCGAAAACCCCAATAACTAGTTGCAAAGACTGTCGATTAGGCCGCTGATCGTGTTGTGGAAAACACTGTCTTTTTTTACGAGCGTGTCAATCTTGTCGAACGAGTGCATAACTGTCGTGTGATGCTTCCCGCCAAACTCGCGCCCGATCTCGGGATAGCTGTGGCTCGTGAGGCGCTTACAAAGATACATCGCGACCTGACGCGGAACAGCAACAGCCCGCGAATTGTTTTTCGACTTCATTTCTTCGACGGTGAGTTTGTAGTGCGACGCCACGATACGGGCAATTCGCTCCATAGTCAACCCTTCTGGCCGCTCACTGTCGATGATGTTCTTTAGAGCGTCCTGAGCGAGCATTTTAGAGATCGGTACGCCTCTCAAACTCGATATTGCCACCAGACGTACGAGTGACCCTTCCAACTCGCGTACGTTCGACCGAATCTTCGTTGCGATGAAAATAGCTATTTCGTCGGGGAGGTGGATACCGTCGAGATCGGCCTTACGTTTCAGGATCGCGACCTTTGTTTCGAGGTCAGGCGGTTCTATGTCGGCAATCAATCCCCATTCAAAGCGCGAGTGTAATCTTTCCTGCAGCGTAGGGATGTCTCGCGGTGGACAGTCGCTCGTGATAACTATCTGCTTTTGATCGTTATGGAGTGTGTTGAATGTGTGAAAGAACTCCTCCTGCGTCCGCTCTTTTCCCGCCATGAATTGCACGTCGTCCATCAGCAGGACATCGATCGACCGATACTTCTCGCGGAAGCTCTGCGTCTTGTCGTAACGAATCGCATTAATTAGTTCGTTCATGAACTTCTCTGAGGTTATGTAAGAAACCCGCAGGTGACGATTTCGCTCCTTGATCGAGTGGCCGATCGCATGCATCAAATGAGTTTTACCCAATCCGACCCCACCGTAGATGAAGAGAGGGTTGTAAGTCTTTCCCGGGGTTTCCGCGGCTGCAAGACTCGCAGCGTGAGCGAATTGATTACTTGTACCGACGACAAATTTTTCGAACGTATATTTCGGGTTGAGAGAGTTTTCTACCGGTTCGAGATCGAGAAAATTTGTCTGACTCGAATTTGCGAAAGTGTTTTTATTTTGAGTTGGAGTTGCCTCAGCGCTCGCGGCAGCTGCAAAGCTTTTTTCCATCGGCTGGAAAAAATCAGGATCAGGCATCTCAGAAAACCTCTCCTCAGCATTCTCTGCTTCGTCCACATTCCATTCAAACTGGTAATCACCAAAACTAGCCGCCTCGGCCGCTTTGCTCAAGAGGTCCGCGTAGTACAGTGTTACCCAATCCTTCGTCACCTGTCCCGCCCGGAGAAAAAGTATTCGCGATGAATCGTCATGGCCCTCATAGCGAATTGGCCGGAACCAGGAATCGTAGATGTGCTTGTTTAGCCGTTGTTCGACGAACTGGAGTATGTGATTCCAGACTTCGGTCTTTTCCAAAACAGTTGCCACGTGAGGGCCTCCGAGAATCTTTTGTTTAAGGTCTAATAAGTTTAAGCAGGGGGCTAGACGCCAACATCGCATTTAAGCGGGAGACCCCAATCCCTGATTAAGACGAAAACGCGTTACAATTTCACCGGTTCTTACCACGCTCGACGGATTTAAACCGTCCTTTTCCACAACCTTTTCCACAGGCCTGTGGAACCTTGCTTAAATACTAAGGTGAAACTTTAACTTATTTGTTTTCAATACTTTACAGGGGCAGTTATCTGAAAAACGGGTGACAGATTAGCATAGAAAAATAGGCATTGCAAACAGAAATCCACAGAAACGCGACCTCCGATCGAAACACTTTAAATGCATTTTTCCGTAACAATTTAAGACCACTTCAGACTGTAAATTGAACGATAACTTCGTCGGCCGGTCGCCAAAATAAATCACTTTTTTTTGGACAAATTAAGAAGCTATCAGAATGAAAAAGGGATTTACATAACGGGCGGTGCGGAATGGGTATTTCGACGATTCTGGAAAAGTAAACGAATGGTACACAAAAATTTCTCGATCATTTTCGGGTTCCCCGCGGGGACGTATCTTATTCCAGGACGAAATCGGCGCGAACCTTTTGAGGTTTATCACTCAGACGATTGTCGATGATTAGGAAATAGATCCCGACGTCCAGGACGGGACTTATTTTCCCCGCCGGCACATAACCGGTCTCAGTGATCGTTTGATATTCCAAACCATCCTTCCAGTTGGCGAACTCGACCTCCCTTAAGACGAGAACTGAAACGCGTGACTTATGATCTTTGGTTCTAAATACGCCCGCCACCTTCGCTCTCCGGTTGAGGTCTATCCGGGTCGAATGATAGTCAACGGCGGGAACGATGAGATCCCCTGCGATCAAAGAACCAGGTGCGGAGTAGATTCGTATTTCCCGCTCAATTGGCGATGGTTTGTTGACACGCAACATTTGAACTGACAGGAGACCAACCAGGACAGCGATCGCCACAATTGGCCACCGCCAGCGCCAAATCGTTTTTTCACTTTCGATTTTGTGCAACATTTCCGTGACGGCCATCCGAGCAAATTTTATCGTAAACCTTTACTACGAAATAGTAGAAAAAAAACGCGGAGCTCCGTCTAGAACGGCAACTCCACGATCTTTAGATTCGATGTCGGCGCGTTGGTTATTTTTGCTGAACGCTGCTGGCTCCGGAGGTGTTTTTCTCGACGCTCGATGGATTTCCGGTGTACGAGACCTTACTAGCTCCTGACGCATCCGACACAAGGCGGTCGGTTACAAATACGCGTACGCTGCTTGCTCCGCTCGCTTCGACCTCGGCAGTCTTGGCTTTAAGAGATTCCGCGTCGATACTGCTCGCACCGCTCACTTCTACCCTAATGTCGCCGGTCTCACCTTCGACTTTCAGTTTCGAGGCTCCGCTCGTATCAATTTCGAGAGACGAATTCTTAACACCAGCTAATGAAATCTTGGATGCGCCCGAGGCATTGATGCTTTCGATATCGGGAGCGGAAATTAGAATTCGTAATGGACTTTCCGAATTTATTCGCTCGGTTGTTTCGATGTGCAGAACGCCGCCGTTAACCTCTGTTGTGATGTACTGGAGAAGATTGTCATCTCCTTCGACCGCGACGGAGAAGTCCTTCCCGGCGATGATCTCGACCTGGAATACCCCACCCACATCAACGCCTGTGAAATCAGACGCATTTCTTTCTTCCGTCCGAATGACGCCAGAGCCCTTGATCCGTGACTGGAATGAAAAGTTGAAAATTTGGCCGGTTACTCGGCCGAATGAGAACAGATTGGCAAAAACAACTCCGACTATAATTGCGATGATGAATATTAAGATCCCGATCTTTTTCATGATTTCCTCCGACAAGAATTAGCTGTCGGGGGAAAACGCTTTTAGGTGAGCAAAAGTTCGCGGAAAAATCGATGATCCTCTATTTTGCGTATAGATAGAACTGGATAGCCTGCAAAACTCCAATAAAGAAGCCAAACAAAGCTCCGAAGAACTCGATGGTCCGTAAATGCTCTTTGGCAACGGACAGTACCAAGGCCTCAAGCTTTTCGGCCGGATAATTCATTATTTTCTGACGGACCACGCTGCCGACATCGAATTCGCGAATCGCTTCGGGTAATTTTTCCTTTATCGCGGCGATGATAGTGTCGGCAAAGCCATCACTTGCCGCGACAAGCTTATCCTCCGAAATATTATCCGATAGCTTTCCGATCGGAGCAGCAAGCAGATTGTCGATCTGAGTAGCCAACATCGAGTTAATAACCTTCGACGTGTCCTCACCTGAAACGATGTTTAGTAGTCCATTCGTCAACATCGATTTCAGTTTCGCTTCCGATTCAGGATGCAGCGCGCGCATGATCGAATCAATACTGTGCGGGCGAAACTGGGCAAGGGTGTCGGTCAAGTAGGCCGAGACCTGGCCCATCATCTCATCACTTCGCACAAGCGATAACGCCGCCTTGGTGATTTGTTCCTTGAGCCGCTCAAGCTGTTCCGGATTTATCTGTCCAATTATTTCCGGCAACGGACGTGCGAGTGCAGTGTCGATACTCGCGTTGATAAAATTACGAGCTTCCTCGGCGAAGAAGTCTCCTTTCAAAGTTTCCTCGATACGTTGCGGTAAACTCTCGTTTACCAGATCGTCGACCTCGCCCAACAGATTCTCGCGCGAAACAAAGATCTTCTTGAAAAAGGGAAGGGCCTCGTAGTACCCGTGCACCTCTTTCTTGATCAGGGTGCCGATCTGATTTCGCGTACGTTCGGCCGCGGCGATCTCGGTCAGGTGGTGGGCCATCGGCTCGATCTGTTCACCCGCTTTTTCTTTAAGAAGCAAAACAGCGTCACTTGTAAACAGATCTCCGAGCGGCGTCGGTGAGTTTGCGAGATCGTCCACACGGCCACTTACGAAGCCCCGGACCTTTTGCTCAAGCTCAAACGAATTGATGGCGTTACGAATACGCTCTTCAAGAAAGCCGACAATCTTCTCAAATGTTTCGTCGTCAATGACTGATGAGACCCGTCTCGACAAAACCTCGTCGACGCGCCGTTCGACAAAGCCGCTGATTGTCGCAAGAGACTCCTCGCTTCTTAGTACAGCTTCAATGTGTTGGGCGACTTTGAATTGAAGGGACGTAATCGCGTCGAGGACCGGAGCTCGCAGATTCGACGGCAACGTTTCGATCAGCGATGGATAGCTTTGCGAAACGATATCCTGCGTGTAAGAGTCGATGACGCCGCGGATCTTTCGGCGAAGAAAATCCTTTCCAAGAAGCTCTTCCATTATGGTTTCCTGCGAAACAAGCTCCTCACCGACCGCCTTTCCGATCGCCGCCGCAAGGCGATCACGATGACGCGGGATCATACCTTGGGGAAACAATGTGATGCCGAAAACTTTGAAAGGCAGGCGCGGGCGGAACAGCATCCTGACAGCAAGCCATGCCCCGGCATAGCCGTGAGCGGTTGCGAAAAGGATTAGCAGACCAATTTGGACCCAGATGTTTTTGAAGATCGGAGTGAGGAAGTTGGCAATGTCGTTAAAAAGATCCATTCATCCATTGAACCAATTTTCGGGAGAGCCCGGGCTCGAAAGTTCAGCGAAAATTCATTCCGTCGCCACGAGAGCAAGAATCAAAATATCTGAAATCCCTTCGATCGCAAGCAAAACTCGGAAAATTCGCTCAGCCAATCGCGCGTCACGCTGTAGTTCTTCCATTGATCCGCGTCATCGCGATGCAGAGTCATGTCATCAGGCTCGTCGGTTATCCGGAGATCCGCAAACATACGCCCCTTTTCGGACAGTTTTGGAAGGATCGAATTCCTGATAGCCGCGCCGATCGCATGCGCATCATCTACGTCCACCTTCGCACCCGTGGCGTTGTAACTCATCTGGCGGATCTTTCCTTCACTTACAATGTCCAGGCTCTTAATGATCTCGAGAGCCGCTTTCCAACTCCATACGTTGGCGCTGAGTTCGAAGTTTTCCGAGCCGAGGTCGTGCAATGTAAAACTCATAATAAAAAATGCTATGCGCGGGTGAGGACGAAGTCAATGGACTTTTTCGTTTGCAAGGATGGCGAAGTATACTTTCGATTGTGAAGGACTATGTTAAGCGAATAGGCGCTGGCGATCTTGAACTGCGTGCAGATCTTCTAACTTTGACGAAGCTTCAGCGTCTGCATCTGCTAAATGTGCCGTTCGAGAATCTCGACATTCACTGGAAACGGCCGATAGTTCTCGATACGGAAAAGTTTTATACAAAGATCGTTGGCGAAGGTCGTGGAGGATTTTGCTACGAGCTTAACGGATTGTTCAACGAGCTGCTTCGCTCTCTGGGATTTCAAACGCGGCTGATCTCAGCAAGGGTCTTCAACGGTTCTAAGCACGGACCCGAATTCGACCATGCAGCTCTAATCGTGACGTTAGGCACCGACGAATATCTCGCCGACGTTGGTTTCGGTGCATTTGCGGCGGAACCGTTGCGGTTCGTTCGGGGTGAAAAGCAAAAGGACGCAAATGGGATCTTCGTCATTCGGAAGTTTGACGACGATTACGTGGAAGTCGCGAAGCAGGAAGGCAGCAATTGGCGTAGCGAGTACATTTTCAAAGACGCTACCCACCACCTGTCGGATTTTGCGGAGATGTGCGATTTTCAGCAATACTCACCGGATTCACATTTCAAAAAAGGGAAGCTTTGTTCGATCATGACGGATACGGGAAGAAAGACCCTCAGCGAGAAGAATTTCATCGTCACGACCGGTGAAGACAAATCAGAGAGGCCGGTGAATTCAGAGGCGGAATTTTACGTCCTGCTGAAAAGCGAGTTTGGTATCGCGCCGGCACAAGTAATATGACCCAATCAATTTCATACGCCGACGCCGGAGTATCGATCGACAACGCGAACCGCGCGGTCGCAAAGATCCGCGAATTCGCGCGAAGTACATTTAACGAACGGACTCTGACGGAGATCGGTAGTTTCGGCGGAATGTTCTCGGGAGCATTTCCGCAAATGAGTGACCCGATCCTTGTCGCTTCGGCGGACGGAGTCGGGACCAAGCTGAAACTCGCATTCGAAACCGGGATCCACAATACGGTCGGTGCGGACCTCGTGAACCATTGCGTGAACGATATCCTCGTCCAGGGCGCGCGGCCGCTTTTTTTTCTTGATTACTTCGCGACCGGAAAGCTCGAACCGGACGTGACCGCGTCCGTCGTCGAAGGTATGGCGCGGGCGTGTAGAGAAAACGGATGCGTTTTGCTCGGCGGTGAGACCGCAGAGATGCCGGATTTCTATCCGCCCGGAGAATATGATCTCGCGGGATTTATTGTCGGCGTAGTCGACAAACCGAAAGTGATCGATGGAAAATCGATCGTTCCAGGTGACGTTGTGCTTGGCATCCCCTCGAATGGATTGCAGACGAACGGCTATTCACTCGCCCGAAAACTATTCTTCGAAGTCGGCGGTTACAAATCCACCACTTTTCTGGATGAGCTCGGTGAAACTGTCGGCGAAGCGCTTTTGAAAACTCATCAGAGCTTCTTGCCGCAGATCGCGCCGCTTCTCGATTCAGGAAAGATCAAGGGTCTTGCCCACATCACAGGCGGCGGGTTTCTTGAAAACATTCCGCGCATTCTTCCTGATGGAGTCTCGGTCGAGATCAATCGCGGAAGTTGGCCGGAGTTGCCGATTTTCGGTGTGATGCAGAAGCTCGGCAATGTGTCGGATCATGAGTTGTTTCGAACATTCAATATGGGAATTGGCATGATTGTGGTTTGCTCCGAAAAAATGAAGAATGCGTTCAGTGAACACATTAAGGCCTACGAGATCGGAGTCGTCTGCAGCGGAGGCGGTGAAGCGAGAATTGTTTAGTGGGTGAAAGATGGTCCGAAGAACAAAAAGGAAGTTGCTGCGGATCCTGGCGATCGTTCCAGTGGGCATGCTTGCCGGCTGGATTGTACTAAATGTCTTTTACTGTCAAAATCGCCCGATCGTTCCTGACGCTGGATCGGGACGGCAATACTCTAATCCTTGCAAAGGACCAGAGGTTTTCTTGAGCTTGGGAGACCGCCTCTTGCAAGTTGGACTTCTGGTTGTTTCATTCTCGATGTTCTTCGCGCTCATGGCTGCTGACATGTCATTGAAGCGGGAAGACGGATGGGTGAGATTCGACAAAAAAGAAGACGAGAACGTTTAATAATGATACCTCGC
>JANMUW010000394.1:0-4393 GCA_031392105.1 Acidobacteriota bacterium
CGACCGCCGTCGGCGGGCGTTGAAAAGTTCGCGTTGTTGATACCGGATGAGTCCTGTCCTTCGGACGAAACACGATCGAGCCCAAGGCCGCCGCGACTGAAATTGTTATTCTGGAAGTTCCGGGCCGCTTCGGTGAAGCCACGTTTATAGAGCTCGTCGTGGTAACGATTCATAACGTAGAACATCTGGATCACGGCACCTCTTTGTGCCTGAGCGACGAGTGGAGAGTCTCCCGGTGCGGGATTTCCCGGCGGAGGGTTCCAGGTCGGCGCCGCGAATACTCGATTCGGACTGCCGGTCTGTGCAGCGTCCACGCCATTGATTCCATCGCGATCGATACCCGCCTGATTCGAATTTCCATCCGTGATGTTCGCTCCGTCGTTGATCCAGCCGAGATTGTTGAAGGAGTTCGCCCCCTCGTTACCGATCAGGGTGATGTCGCTCCGCGAGATCACCGGTGCTTGCTGTCCATTCGGGCTTGTCGGGCCGGGCGTGAACGGGGCAGGGCTATCAGCTACATCGAGATAAGAACCAGGGTTGCGGTAGACGTTGTATGTCGCGGGCTGAGTCTGATCTTCCGTAATATTCTTTCGCCACAGAAGCGTACCGGACGCCGCATCGACGATCACGTAATACGCATCGCGGGGCTCCCAGATCAAAACGCGCCATGACGGAATCGCGACGCCGGGCTCGGTCGGAAAGTACATCTTCTCGGCCGTCGTCGCCCAATCACTCGATTGCGGATTGCGGATCTTGGATCGCGGATCTCCGCCAAACACCGTCTTCATCTCCGTAGACGCTGCACGGTCTATAGCAATATCTTCGGGACGGAGTTCGTGATCGATGTAGCTCGCAGCGGCTCGTACCGCGTCCGCCGGGTCACCAAAATCTTTTGACAGAGCGTTGTAGTCTAACGCCGGTGCGAGATTATTTATGACGCGAACGATGCTGCCGTTCCTGTCAAAGCCCGCCTTAACTTCACCGGCAAAAACCGGAACTCTATCTATTGTCTGTTCTAGATGGGCGAACGAAAGATTGCCGTCCGGATTTGTGTAGTCAGCCGTGACTTTTAAAGAATCGGTCTCGACCGGGTCAAGTCCCACGAGCCGCGCATTATCCTTTAGAAAATTTCTTAGCAGGGTGGGGCGATCACCGCCGCTCGGCGGAGTAAGCAATTCGACGCCCTCCTTTTTCCAAACGTTTGGTGAGATAACCTCAGCGGCGCCGACACGGTCGTTATACTCGACAACGACATCCGGCAGGCGTGTGCGAAGAGCATCCTCGCCCCTCACGATCTCGTCACGGAGATCAGCGACGAGAGACGCATCCTTTCCGACAGAAGCCCGAAAGCCCGCCAAACGGTCGGATGATTCTGCATCCATCTGCGTGCGAATATCAAAATTGGGAAAGCCGCGCTCTTCGGCAACGCCGCTCGCGGGTATCGACGCGGCTTCATTGTCCGCGTTGGAGTAAAACGCACCCGGCAGAAGTGCGATTGCGAAAAGCAGAAGAGTCACGACAGAAAGGACGGTCAACGTACGAACCGTTAGACTTGAAAAGTGTTTCATTGATCCAGATCCTCCTTGGGAATAATCCTAAAAATTCAGATGACAAAATGAGGGCGGAATAAACAGAGCCTATGTAAGAGTGGTGTCAGAAGTGATTAAACCTATCGAGAATCTTATAAATCTTGGGGCTTTCGGAAGTAGTTTAGCACAGCCGAAGACTCGTGAGCGCGCTAAAGTTGGGGATCGGTTGTTGGATCAAATTGTGGCTCTTTCGATTGCCCGAGACGCTTGACGCCCGAGGGAGCCGACAAACCGATCGAACGTAGAAAAGCGCGTGTCGAGCGTAAATCCCTTTACAAATCTTGCGTAGATCTGTTGGGCGATCACCGCTATCTTGAACGTTCCGAAGACGTAATAAAAAAGAATCTCAGACGTGTTGCGGCCCGAATGGGTGGCATACATTTCAACCAAATCTGATCGCGAGATATTTTCCATCAACGCACGGGGATTAAAAGGCATGTTCAGAATCTCATCACCGGCTTCGGGCGACATCCAATAGCCCAGCGTCGTTCCAAGGTCCATCATCGGGTCGCCGATCGTGACCATTTCCCAATCGAGCACGGCAGTGATCCTGGTCAGGTCATTCGGATCGAGCATGATGTTGTCAAACTTATAGTCGTTATGAACCAGTGATGCTCCGGACTCGGCCGGGATACTACTGTTCAGCCATGCGATCACGCTTTCGATCTCGGCCCACTCGTCGGTCCTCGCCGCGAGGTAACGCTTCGTCCATCCCTCGACCTGGCGGCGGCAATAGCCCTCGGGATGGCCAAGGTCGCCTAGCCCCGCCTCTTTATAATCGAGCGAATGCAGATCCGCGAGGTTGCGAATAAAACTCTCGCTCACCTTTCTCTGCAGCTCCGGTGAATTCTGCAACGCCTCCGGCGATTGCCCGCGGATGATCAGGCCGTGGCGGCGCTCCATCAGATAGAATTCAGATCCGATGACGGAATCGTCCTCGCAGAAAAGAATCGGTTTGGGGGCGGGTTTATAGACTGCCGCAAGTTTCGACAGTACGTCGAATTCTCGTCGCATGTCATGGGCGCTCTTTACCGTATTTCCGAACGGCGGGCGGCGTAGAACGAACTCTTCCGAGTCGTACTTGATGAGATAGGTTAGATTCGATGAGCCGGCGGGGAACTGCTTGATCGTGATCGCGCCTGTGCGCGTTGAAAGGTAGCGGGCGAGACTTGCAGCGTCCAACTGCTCACCCGATCGGACGTCTGCCGTCTCCAGGTTCTCATTGCTTTGCGGAAGCGAGGTTGCGTTCGTCATTCAGGACCTTCTTGATCGTTTCTTCGAGGTTCTCACTTTCTTCAGCACCCGCACCGATCCCGATGTAGCGAACGACGCAACTCCTGTCGAGGAGGACGGTTGTTGGAAAAGCATTGATGCCATACTTCATCCTCGCTTCGGTGGGTCCCGCGATAGCAAAAGGATAAGGAAGTTTGTGTTTGGATTTAAATTCATTCAGGAAATCAAGTTCCTGCAACTTCGACATTTTCTTTCCGACCTGTTCGCCGTAATACTGGGTCACGCCGACGATTATAAAGTCGTCGCCTCCGTACTTCTTTTGCCAGGAGCGTAGTCGTGGGAAGGTTGCGATACAGGGACCACACCACGTTGCCCAAAAATCGAGCAGTACAACGCGCCCGCGAAAATACTCAAGTGCGATCGGATCGTGTCCGATCCATTCCGTGAACGCCATCTCCGGCGCCGGGTCAGCGGAAGCGTATGACTCGACCTTCTGCATGAGTTTCTTTTCAGAGAACCCGCTGCCTTCGACAAAGTCCATCACCTTTCGGTAAAGCTCGGCCGACGGAATGGCGAACGACTCGGCCCGAGCTTGGGCGAGAACGCTAAGGGCCTGGTCGGAATTCTTGCTCTTGCGATAGCTCATCGCAAGGATCTCGACGAGGTTCATGTAGATCTGCTCGCGATCGCGCTTCTCCTTCAGCGTTTTTGCCTTTAAGGTCTTGAGGACCTCGAACGCTTCCTGAGCGTGGCCGACCGCCTCTTCGTAGTCGCCACTCTTGTAATATCCGAGCGCCACATGGGATTGCAAAACCGGTTGGTGTTGCTGCACTATCGGGGACCCACCCTTCCAAAGAGTGAAAGTCGCTGCGGCATCCGCCACAAGCTTTTTCTGCGCCGACAACGCTATGACAAAAGATCTCGCGGACTGGATCATGTCGCCTTTAGTATTCGTGGGGTATTCGCCAAGAAAGCGTTTCATGGATTCGAGCAGCTTCGCCTCGTTGCCTGCTGTTCCATAAAGACGCCCTAGATAGTAGAAGTCAGTTTTCGACAGGTTCGGCCGAGCGGCGGCCTCAGTGGCGTATTTCGCGGCGAGAGACTTTCGATCGTTCTCGATCTCTTCACGCCTGCCGGCGTCGACGCGTTTACCCGCACTCTGGAATTCTCTTGTTCGCGAGATCGTGTAATCTTCGAGCTCCGTGAAAAGATCTTCGAGCGGCCGGCCTTGAGCAGACGCGCAAGTCGGAATAAGAGTTAAAGCGCAGGCAAGGCATATGAAGAAGAAGCGTAGATTCGGTTTTGTCATGCCGATGTGATTGTTAACTTTGGGATCAGGTCGAAACGGAATATGTCGGTATTGTATTATCAAAAATCCCGATGTCAATGAGATTGTGGAGGGCAGGCCCAAAAGCCAGCTTGAGATCTATTCCGCTGCCGGTGATTTTAGTTTGAAGGGTGGCGGATCTATCGCCCTAAAGGCCTGTCTTGATGTTTGCTCGTCTCAACTGAGCTTACGAATATCGTGTTTGTGCGACGGACATCAATCCTTGCCGCATGGCATGCGGTAG
>JANMUW010000457.1:0-7836 GCA_031392105.1 Acidobacteriota bacterium
GGATGTTCACCGGTGGTCTCAAGTCAATGCTCGCGGAAGTCGAGATCGGGACTTATAACAAGAAAGTCTCCAAGACCGAGACCGACGAAGGGACCACATCGACTATGGAATTCGAGTTCGGAGGTAATGCTGACGGCTCAACAGTCCTGGGGGTAAACCTGAAGAGCGAATCAACAAAGAACGGCGTGAAGGTCAACACCGACATGCAAACGAAGATCGAGGGTAATGACTGCCCGAACGCAGAAGGGCAGGTTCAGATCACCGTGAAGATCCACCTGAGCGCCCGTTCGGGCGGCGCCGGCTACACCCAGGACCTGACGGCTTTTATCCGAATGGTTGTTGACGATAACGCAAACGTTTCAGCGACGACCATCGACATAACTCAGGGGACGAGTCGCGGGAGGAACGGACAAGAGACCTACGTCGAAACCGGAGAGACGATTAAATACAACAATGGAGATTTCGGTAGCGGCAAGCAATCGAACGCCCGGGTGATTCAAAAAACAGATAATGCAACTGACTCGGATATCCAGGATGCCTGGGTGTCAGGACAGAGCACTGCTTATGGTGCGGCGATAGGAGCGATGTCTACAGCCGAGAGCACGTGGAAAGACGGCAGGTGTATAAAGATCGAAGCGAGATCGCCAGGTTCGGTAGATCCCGGTTCGGGTACCGAGATCCCGGTAAAGGTCCGGCACAAAAAGGATGGATCGGACGTGGCAGCAAAACTTGATGCGAATCTGGTCGGCGAGGCTTCAATCGATCCGACGCTCATCCCAAAGACACCGGGAGTGTTGATGTACGTTGCGCCCGGCGAGATCGGAAAGACCGCGACGATCAAACTCACCGCGACGTCCCGACGCGGGATAGCGAAGCTCGACCTGACAGCGAGTACGGGCTCCAATGCGTATCGTATCTCGGGCGGCCTCGACGAGTGGTACACGAACACGGTCGTGTGTGACATCACGAAACCGTTCACGCTTTCCGGCACGCATGGGATCAAAGTAGACTTCAGCGGCGGGCTTTCCGGGACGTATAAGTACAGCGGCACATCGTTCAGCGCTCAGGGTTCGGGGACTTACGAGATGTCGTTTCCCCAAGGCCAAGGTAAGAACGGCGAGATGGTCGGACGGGGCCCCGGGACCGTGAAGGGTGGGGGTGCGACATGGACAGGTTCGGGCACCGAAAACTACACGATGTACACCGTTGACGGACCATGTGTCGACGGGCCGGTTGAATAGCTATGAAATATATTTCGACACTCATCTTCGCTGTTCTAGTTCCCTTTCAGCTTTCGGCGCAAGACGCAACAGTTCTCGCCGAGCCTCAGCACATTGTCGTCGACAGCAAGGACAACATTTTCGTGACGCGAAAGTACGGACTTGTAAAAATAGCGCCTGACGGCACCGTCACCAACCTTTCGAAACAGGGTCCGGTCATCGGGGGTATGGATCGGGCCTGGCAGGATCTGATCATCGATTCGAAGGACAACATGTATGCCCACGACGGCAAGGAGATTTACAAGATCGTCGTGTCGAGGGACAACATTGTGACGCTGACGAGGTTCGCCGGTCAGCAATGGAGCTACAAACTCGAAGACGGTCCGCTCGCGACCGCGGGCATCAACTCCATCGGACTCATGGCGATCGATAAGAACGACAACATTTATTTCACCGACAGCGCCGACAAGATCAGGGATACGATCGGAACAAACTTCGTCACGGACAATTTCAACTTGAGTGAGTCAGCGAAAAAAGTCGAGAAGAAGAATAGGAAGGCCTTTAACGTCATCCGAAAGATCAGCACGGTTGGAATTGTATCGACGCTCAAGACACCGGATGGAAAATATATCCTCCCGAATCAGATCAGCGGAATGGCTATAGATCTGCATGGGAATATTATTTTCGGTTCTTACAGCTTCGGCCGCTTCGTCGGGAAGATCGATGTAGAGACCGGAGCGATCGCGTTAGTCGCCGGCCAACCGTACAAGCGCGAATGGTGTCCGGTGTACACGCAGGGTCCGATCGCCACGGCGGAGTTCGTCGAACCCGAGACAATGATCGTGAATAAGAAAGGTGAAATACTTTTTACCGATCAGCGCATAAACCGCGTGATCAAGATCGCCAATGGAAGCGTGTCAACGCTCACAGGCGGCAACATAATTGACCCTTGTTCGCAAAATATCGCCGGCCGCTCGCAGGAAGGCAATCGCGATGGCAAAGCCTTGACCGCACTATTCAATGGGGCGAAAGGCATGGCTTATGACAGCAAGGGAAATCTCTATATTACGGATACGGGTAATCACAGTGTCAGAAAACTTTCGCCTGACGGCATCGTGACGACCTTCGCGAAATAACAATGTGAAAAGTTTGACGATGAAGAACCCGGCCGCCTCCTAATCGCGTTGGTCAGATCCTCAGTTTGTTTTCATCCTGACTGGGGTTTCGCTCCCTGTCGGGGCACGTCGGTCAGGATAAATGACGCGCCCGATTAACTCGCCGGAGATGGCCGCCCTCAACTATCCTCAGTTTGCTTAGTTAAATTCAAATATTTCGTTTCAATTCTGCATGGCTCACCAGTTGATTGCGGATTTGTTAGAAGTCCGCGCTTTCTGCGGTGCTTACGTCCGTTCACATTCTGCCACCCATGACGAGCATGCCCTCGTTAAGGCCAAATCCGCCCAACACAAAACAGGAGTTCAAAATATGAAACGAATCTCAACTTTGTTAAGAACATTAGGAATGGCCGCAGCAATTTTGCTGCTCGGTACCATAGGCACTCCGGCCGCCATCCTGACCGTGGATAATACGGCAGACTCCGGAGTTGGCACGCTGCGGCAGGCATTGACTGACGCCATCGGGAACGGCGTCGCGAATGATATCGTCTTCGCCATTCCGACTACCGACCCGGGATACGACCTCGGTACAAATCGATTCACGATCATGCTCTCAAGCTCGCTCCCGACCATTCCGGTAGCCGTCACCAACATCCTCAACACTCAGCCGGAAGCTATAACGGTTCGAGGTAACGATACATTTCCCATTCTCACCCTCGTGAATAGTGCTGTTGTAGTGATCAGCAACATCACCATAAGCCACGGCTTTTCCGGCGGCGACGGAGGCGGGATATACATGGGTGACAGCGGGACGCTCACCCTGAACGACTGCACCATATCCAACAACTCAGCGTTGGGTCTGGGCGGTGGAATCGCAATGCGTAACAGCGGCACCCTCCACGCCCATCGAACCACGTTCGCCTCAAACTCCGCTCAGTCTGGCGGGGCAATATTCCCCTACGCGAGCGGGACGATTAACGTCGACCGTTCGACGTTCAGCGGAAACTCTGCAAACGACAGCGGCGGCGCGATCTATGTTGAATCAGCCGGAACTCTCAACGCGACGAACAACACGTTTAGCGGCAACTCAGCGGTAAACGACGGCGGAGCCCTCCTCAATCAGGCAACGATGACGCTAACCAGTAATACTCTTACTGGAAATTCGGCCAACACCGGCGGTGGGATCGCTAACTTCGGTGCAGCAGCGACTTTGAACAACAATATAGTCGCACTTAATACCGGCGTCAGCGGCACCGACCTGTTCGGAGGAACCCCCTACACCGGCACATACAACTTGATTGGTAATTCCGACGACAGCACCGGGTTGAATACTCCGACGAATCAATGGGGAACGACCGGCATCGAACTGGATCCTCTAATCGGACCTTTGCAGAATAACGGCGGCCCGACTTTTTCGTGCGCACCGCGCTTCAACAGCCCAGTGCTGGATCAAGGTAATGCTCCCCTCTTGCTCATGGACCAACGCGGGTCTCTGAGACCAATGATCAGCAGTGTCTTTCCAGGCACCGGTGATCTCTCTGACATCGGCGCGGTAGAGCTCCAGCTTTCCCCATCGGCAGCAAATGTCTCGCTAAGCGGACGGATCGTAAGTTCGCAGGCAAAAGGTGCTCCGGGTATCGGAGGTGCCTTGATTGTCGTGTCCAGCCCGGAGGGAGAATCGTGGACCGGTCGAAGTAATGCTTTTGGCTATTTTGAGATCACCGGAATTCCAGCAGGTGCGACTTATCTCATCAACATTACTCACAAGCGTTACACTTTCGACACACGGACGATGAACGTCGTAGACGACGAGAGTCGATTATTATTCTTTCCCCAGGTGGCGGCATTCAGGCTTAAGCGATAGGACAGAACAACGCTTCGAGCTTATCCACCGAAAATCAAAAGGCGGCTGGTCACATCCGGCGGCCTTTTGATTTTGGGAAAGGGTTAGTCGCCGCCTACGTTTTGTACATACGAATTGGCAATTTCGAGAGAGGTATTTGTGCGCTGCCGCACAGTGAACGTCCCGGATCGGTGATATAAATAAATCGACAACAATTCCGGAGCAGGAAATTATGAGTGACGACAACAACACAGGCAGTAACGCAGTTTGGGCAATCGCGATGATCATCATCGTTGCGATCATCGCAGGCGTCTTGTACTACAGCGGAGTGCTGACGCGACGCCCCAGAGACGCCGGAGTGGACATAAAGGTCAACGTTCCGGCCGCCGCGCCTGCGGCAACTGCTGCGCCCGCGGCACCGGCCCGATAAAATTAAAAGGGAGAAGTTTATGGCTGATGAAAATAAATGCGGGCATGTCGGATGCGGGTGCTCTCCGGTCGAAGACGGACAATATTGCACCTCGTATTGCCAGGAAGCAAACAGTAACGATGCAACGGATGCTCCGTGCGACTGCGGGTGCGACAGCTGTAGATAAGCGCGAGTGGCTCTATCAGTTCAGCCGATTTGAAACAGATTCTCAATCAAACGCACACAAAAAAGCCCGCCGATCATTGGGATCAATCGGCGGGCTTTTTTCGTGAAAGCAAAATTAGAAAATTGGTTTAGTATCCACTTTTACCGGAGCCTTGGCTGCAGTAACTGGTGTCGGAATTGCCGTCGCGGTTACGGGATCCGCTACTGAAGGAACCGGCGCCGGAACTGTTGCCTGGATCGAGGCCGCTGCCGCCGCTACCGCCTTCTCGCGTGTCGTCGTCGTCGACGGTGCGAGAACAGTATCCAATGCGTGAATAACGCCATTCGTCGCCTCGATGTTGCGCGACTGGATCGTCGCCCCGTTTACCTTGAGGCCATTCGAGTCCGTGAATCTCAGGTCTTCACCCGTGAACGCTTTCCTCGTTGGCATCGCGCCGAGGCTGCCGGCCATCACCTTTCCGGAAAGAATGTGATACGAAAGCAAAGCCTTTAACTGGATCTGATTTGGCTCGTTCAACAGCTCGCTCATTATTATGGTCGGCACCTTGGAAAAGGCCTCGTTCGTCGGGACGAATATCGTGAAATCTCCTCCAGCCGTGAATACCTTGATCGCACCCGACGATGCCAGTAGTTTCGAAAAAGTAGAAAATTTGTCTTGTCTTGCGATCGTGTCTATCAGATTTAGTCTGTCCGTCATAAAAAATACTCCCGTAACTCAGCAGCCGAGCGGCGCTCGAAGCGGTTGGTTATAGAGGCTTGCGCCTGGATCGAAATTGGCTGTTTGAGTCAGGATGTATCCGACGAATTCGGGTAGGCTGAAAAAAGAGTAAGCTATGCTCGATTCGCCTTTGAGTATGCTCTTTATCTGCAGTTATAGCAAAGTACTGGCACTTTCCACTTTCCGGTCATGGAACTTATTCCGCGAGCCGGTCGTAGAAATGCGCGGCCTTTCCTGCACGACATTTCTAAGGAGCACGCGTTGCGCCCCAAACGCTTTTGAATACAATATGCCCGTCCTGAAATATATCTTCACGCCAAACCACGAACGCCACGAAGGAGTTCGTCCGATTCAAATCTATCTTCTTCGGATGTTCTACTTTCTTATGGTCGCGTTCGTTGCGACCGACTCGTGGAAGACGATCATCAGCCACGAAGGCCCATGGGATCGCTTTAGGGCTATGTCACTCTGTGTTTGGGCGGCGTATTCCACACTCGGTGTGTTCGGGCTGATCCACCCACTGAAGTTGCTGCCTATTCTGATCTTCATGATCTTCTACAAATCCCTGTGGCTGGTCGTCGTAGCGCTTCCGTTGTGGCGAGCCGGTGAGCTCGCGAATTCACCGGCGGCGGAAATGGCTGGTGTGTTCATGATGGTGCCGTTGGCAATGATCGCGGTGCCGTGGATCTACGCTTTCAAAACCTATGTCCTTTGGCCGAAGAAAATGAATTAGGAGTCAACCATGGCAACGAACGACATCGGTCCTGTTTCTTCACGCGAACGAATTGAGATACTCGATGTATTACGCGGCCTCGCCGTATGCGGAATTCTTATCGGCAACATCCAGTGGTTCTCCGGTTACGGAATGGTGCCGCCTTCGATCGCAGCAGATGCGCCGGCATACGACCAAGTCACTCACTTCCTTGTTCACTTTTTCGTCGAAGGAAAATTCTATTCGATCTTTTCGTTCCTGTTCGGTGTTGGATTCGCTCTTCAGATAGCGCGTGCTGAGGAGCTTGGCGACACGAACGCTTCCCTTTTCAAACGCCGTCTATTTTGGCTGCTTGTCATCGGGCTCCTGCACGCGTACCTGCTCTGGGCCGGTGACATCCTGAGCATCTATGCCCTGATGGGTTTCATATTGATCTTGTTCCGAAAGAAATCGAACGAGTCGCTGCTCAGATGGGCGTTCGCCCTGGTGGCGATTCCGATCGTGACTTACAGTTTGCTTTACGTCGTCTTTGCCGCATTCGCGCCGGCTGACGCGGTCGCCGGATTCGACGCGTCGCAAACAGAACGGTGGAATTCGAATATTCAGACCATAGCGCAAAGCAGTTACTGGGAGATCGTGAGCGGCTACAACCTGCAATACGTCGTCGGCCGATACATGGGTTTGATCTTCCAAATGCGTCTGCCGAAAATCCTCGCCATGTTTCTGCTCGGCATGTACGCTTATCGCCGGGGATTTTTCCAGAACCTTTCCGCTCATCGACCATTCATCCGACGCGTTCTGATTTACGGGACTATTCTCGGTCTCATCGGAAATATTTCGATGGCATGGCTTGCCGGTAACGAGGCCCCATTTCCGCCCTCGCCGGCTGGTCTCGCCGGTGTCATCGGATATGCGTTCGGTGTTCCCGCCCTTGCCTTTGCGATCATCGCGCTTGTGGCGACTCTTTGGCAGAAAGACCGAGTGCGAGGTCTACTGAGCTATCTCGCTCCGGTTGGACGGATGGCTCTGACCAATTATCTACTGCAGACGATCATTTGCGTGACACTCTTCTACGGTTACGGTTTTGGTTTGTTTGGAAAGTTCGGCGCCTTGCAATCGACATTGATAGCACTCGGTATCTTCGCCGGACAGATCGTCCTCAGCTCGATCTGGCTGCGTTACTTTGCTTACGGCCCGATGGAGTGGATCTGGCGACAGCTTACGTATCGGCGCCGGCTGAGTATTCTTCCGACGCCGAAATTTCCCTGATCATTGCTCGGCGATGAAATCAAAGTCGGAGACATTAGTCTGAGGCGTTATCATCCGTGACGGCTGTGCGAAAGTGTTTCGCTTCGCGCTCACGCTGATCGTATAGGTCTGGCCAGCTTCCAATACCGGAAACAAATAATATCCGAAGCTTCCGGTCTGAGCCCTGACACCGGCGGGGACACTTCCGCCACTGATCGTAACGATCGCGTTCCGTATCGGAAGGCCGCCGGCAGTTAAAATCCGCCCCCAGACTGAGACATTCACGACGACCGGCACCATCGCATAGGCGTGGACCGCACCGTTGAAAACACCGGTGCCGACGATCACATTCTGGTCGCTGATTCCGAGCGCAGACGACGAAGTA
>JANMUW010000483.1:0-8917 GCA_031392105.1 Acidobacteriota bacterium
TACTTCGTCCAGTCGATAATCTATCTCGACGGCAACGATCTTTTTGCGAAGTACACTCGCTTCTATCATCTGCTCCGGTATCTGCGTCCGGATTTTCGTCAGACGTTGATGATCGGCGGAGCAGGCTACAGTTTTCCGCAAGACTACGTGCGAACATATCCCGCCGCGTCGATCGATGTCGTTGAGATAGATCCCGGGGTGACGGCAATCGCACGCGAATACTTCCGCCTCGAGGACGATTCGCGCTTGAGAATTGTTCATGACGACGGCCGCGTGTTTCTGAACCGCGCCGAAACGGGCACTTACGACGCGGTCCTCATGGATGCATTCGGCTCGCTCTTTAGCGTTCCATATCACCTGACAACCGTCGAAGCCGTCCGACATGTAAGTCGAGTCCTCGATGATAACGGAGTGGTCGTTTTCAATCTCGGTTCGTCGATCAGCGGCGACGCGAACCGGTTCCTGCAATCCGAGCTCGCAACATATCGGGCGGTGTTTCCAAGCGTGCATCTATTCAAAGTGAACACCGACTACAACGATGAGCAGGTCCAAAACCTGATCATCGTCGCCTGCAAGACTGAATGCATGGCGGCAACGCCCGACGCTGCCGACGCCGAGCTCGCGCGCCTTCTTTCTCATCGATATATCTCCGACATCGCCCTCGAAACGCCCATGCTCACCGACGATCTCGCACCGGTCGAATACTACAATTCGTTCGCTCAGAATTCGTATCGACGCTAGAGCAAAACTTCTTACGCATTTCCGTCGTCTACCTGACGACAAAATAATTTGAAAGGTTTTCGCCCTTCTGGTCATCACTGATAGAGCATCAACTCGCGATCTTTTTTACAACTTTTGGAACTGAGTATTGCTCAGAGTTTGCACTCGATTCACAAGAACCCGTGGTTAAAATAGTTCTTGACAGGAGCGATGGACAGTCGTAGAGTTCCTGTGAATCAAGCAAGGCAATCTCTCACTTTAAGTGTTGTTGACGGACATCGTCCCGAGCGATTTCGCGTCAACCGTAACCCATAACTTAACCAGCTTGAAAACTGAGCAGACTCCCAAGCACTCGCGAGTTTCCACAGTTCCCAAGCTCCCAACCATCCAGGGAAGTTCATCTTAGTCTCAGTGAGGAAGCGTTAGGTTCCCAACGGCTACGGTCGTGCGCCGCAGGATCGCCTCTGCTGAAAGATAGGAAATCACAATGTCTAATCCAAAATCGTTCTACACCCTGGCAATAGTCACTTTACTTTTCATACTATGCGCTGAGGCCCGGCCTCAAGTAGGCGACACCACCGTCGTCCGAGTCATACGTGCCGGTAAACCTATCGGCTTGCGCGACGCCCTGACGGACAGAAAAGGACGGCGTGTTTTACTTCTCGATACAAACGAAGTAGTGGAACTCTCTGTCGAGAGCGGAGTTGAGATTGAAACCTCTAGCGACAACTCTGTTCGAGTACTCGACAATAAATATCTTGTGGGCTTGGCGCCGGGAACAGACACGATCATCAGATTCCGCAACAGCAGTGGCGACGAGTTGGGCGTGGACGGAATCGCGGATCTAATCGTAGCCGTCGAGGACGTTGACGCGGGTCGGCCGATCGTGGCGGAATCAACATTCTTATCTTACAAGGTCGTGAAAGATAATTTCGGAAAGAAGTTTGCTCAGACGTTTTTTGTAGTCCAAGTGGATATACGAAACGAGAAGCTCGACAAGCAGTTTATCGTCCAAAACGTCTCCGTGATCATTGACCCGAACCAATGCATCGGTGCCCGTGAGATATATAGCAATTTTGATCAAGATGATTGCCTTACGATTTTCGACACCCATTTCGTTTATCCGACCGCGCAGTTCGGGACTCGTTCCGAGGAGGTTCTCGGGACTGGTAAGGCGGACTTGAACAGAAGCAATAGAAATGTCGGGTTTCGAATTCTCGAATTCTCAGCAGCGATGGGTACGGTACTTTCCGGCTTTAACGGAGTGCTCGGGCCTGACGGCGTGAAAGGAATGAACGTCCTCGGTACCACCGTTTCGGCCGCAGCGAACCGCTTGTTTCCAAACACTGCTGATGACAAATTCGAGAGCCTACGGAAAGCGCAGCTATCCGAGGACATGATCATAAAAAGCAAAGAATCTAGAACTATCAATATTTTTATTCCTGCCGATCGAATTTTCTACGATGAGTCGTGGAAGATGTACATCCAGCCGGCGCGGTCTGCGAAAGTAGACTCTTACAAGTTTAAGGTTGCCTTGGACATGCTACTTCTCTCGACAGCGACCGGCGTCCTCGTCGACAATGACGCGCCAAAGGTCGAAGTCAGATCTGGTGACGAGGTAGCCAACCAGGTAACAAAGTTCGGGATCAAGAATCTGCTGAGACTGGCATATACCCAGTCGACGCGAGTGCGTGAACTTAGAAGGCAATTATTCAGGGAGGCCACGTCGGCGGACGTAGCCGTTAAGTCGGCGGCCAAACCAAAATTAATAAGGGCTCTAAGCCTAATGCAACAAGCCGCCGCTGCAGATAACGCTAAGTTAGAGCTTTCTCCTCCGATCGCCTTCGTCGCGACTGAAGGGCCGGAAGCACTCGCCCGCAAACTCGAAGCCGCGATACGAAGCGCAGTCTCGAATGCGGAGAGTGAAGCTGATCTTACACAGGTCACCGCTGAGATTTTGAGAATTCTTGAGGAAGCAGTAAAGGAGTGATCGCTATGACTCAATTCATTGAACGAAAGGTGCGTGCGGACTTGGATCTCGAAGACTTGGAGAATTTTTGCGGCACCGTCCAAAATATGTCGGTCTGCAAGCTGATACGCATTTCCAAGAAAGCCGATGAAGCGAATGGAAAGAAGTTTAACCTTGCCATATTCGAGGAAGTTGATCTTATGGACGACGTGCCGAAGCCCGGGTTGAAGAAGGTTGGCACCGGTGACGACATTTCCGAGATCATTAGCAAACAACTTGCGAATGGCAAGAAATTTGTATTCGATGCGGTGATTTTCGTCGAGAACGCGGACGCCCGCGTGTTGGGCTTTCGCTGATAGAAATTCGTCATTTTAGTTCGCTCCAACCACGTTTGAATCGCCAGACCGACACAGGAGGTGAATAAAAGTGAACACCGAAGATATCAGCAAACTGAAAGCCGAAGCGGACGTCGCGCGCGAGGAGGCACACGCTGCCGCCCTTGATGCGGCCTCTAGTCCTGGAGATTTGGCAAAGCAGGAAGTCGCGACTGAATTAGCCAAAAGATCTTCCGACGCGAACGCCGCGCTCGCAGCGGCAGAGGCCCACGGTTTGACACCGCCCGCGCATCCGACGGAACCTTCGCCTGCAAACGAACTAGCGCACGCACCGTGGTGGCATTACGTGTTGATCGGTGCTGCGATGGGTCTGCTGCTTCTTGGCGTAGCGCAATCGGCTCGGTGCGTGTTTAGAGATCGAGCTGAAAGAATGACCGGCGCCTATCGCCTTGCACCTGCGGATACGAGTGCTGACACCAACTCGAATGGCAGCACCGAGGCCTCGGGACAGAGTCACCGCAATCCCACTGCGTGTCCCGCAGCCAGCCCGAAGGAGAAGGGCGACTTTATTCTAAGGCAAAGAGCCAAGGTGGTCGAGCTTGGCGACGGACATCGTTATACTGCGATCGAATTCGGATCGTTCTTCTTTGCAAACACCGTGATCCTCGCTGTATTTGGCTTTATTTCGCTTATCAGTCTGCTCCTGATTACTAAGAGAGGGATAACCAACGCCCACGGAACTCTCGTGGCTGTTTTCCTGCTCTCTTCCGGAGTCGGGTTGATCTATCAGGGAATGTTTGGAGTCTTTCAACAAAAAAGCAACGTTGATAGCAATCACACTCAATCTGTCGAATACGGACGGCTTGTCGACGAGATAGACACATATTGTGCGACTGGAAAACTCGCGATATCTGATCCCAACATCGTACTCGCCAAACTTGCCGAAAACGTTGTTCCGGCAGGTGGGGCTGCTGCTAACCCAGCACCTCCGGCGGCGCAGGCAAAAGGAGCCGAAGCCGATGGCAAAACGGTCGAAGCCCTGAAGTCATTTTTTGTTTTCGTTGGGCCCGACGAGTTCATTCTCTACTTGGAATGGAGAACAGAAGCCTTACGCAAATTCTCGATATCGCTGGATGAGAAGCCGGTTCAGTCGTTGACTGACCCAGCCCGTATGACCGGCCTTTAATGTCAGAGGAAATAGACTATGGCGAAATTCAATTTCGGACCTAACGCAAATAAGGACGTTATCAGCGGTCATTCCATTGAGGTGATCAGTAGCATTCTCGCTGCGGCGGGACTCGAGGGTTGCAAGATAACTAGTACGAGTCGCACACCCACCGACCAGGCCCGCGTGATGTTCAATAACATTGTCGCCCATGGCGTTGCGAAGCAGAAAGCTCTCTACGCAGCCGCCGGTGACAGAGTCATTGATGTTTACGCTGCTCAGCAGAAAGCGGGAAAAAGCGCGAGTCAGATCAAGACAGCAATGGAGACAGAGATAATTAAGATCGGTCCGGGTAAGGTCAGCCGCCACTGTGCGGATCCTGCTGTATTGAACGTTCTCGACATCGCACCTTCGTCCATTTCGAACAAGCAGGCATTCGAGAACGCCGTTGACGTCGCGATTTCGAAAGGTTCGGTCAGTAAGTTCATTTTACCGCCAAACGATCCGGCATATCACATTGAAATACCGCAGACGTAAATAAATAATTGTGAGTTTTTGACAGGAGGAGAAAGATGAGTTGGAGAGTAGCAAAAAGTCTATTGCAGTTAAGGGCACAGGTTAACGAAGCGTTTCCGGAGCGCGACAAGTCAAGTGACGGGTCGATCGGCGACACGGCGCATTCGGCGCGAAAGTCGGATCATAATCCGAATACAGCCGGCGTTGTGACGGCTTTGGATATCGACCGCGATTTCAATGACGGTCACGATGGACGCGAGCTAGTCTCGGCGCTCGTCGCGAGCAGGGACCCGCGTATCAAGTACATCATCTTCGAGCGGCAGATAACGATGCCGGATGACATCACGCGGTGGAAGCAGTATCACGGAAAGAACGCGCACAATCATCACGTACACATTTCAGTCTCCGCGAATGCGAAGCTATACGACGACCCTGTGGCGTGGAAACTCAACTTTAAAGCGAAGGCTCCGCTCGCTCCTGCGACTCCGCTTCCGCGTTTGTACAAGCGCGGTTCGCGTGGTGATGGCGTAAAGGCTTTGCAGAATGCATTGATGGAGCGCGGGCTCATCCCCAAAGGAAAAGCTGACGGTGTGTTCGGGCCGAATACGGAGATCGCCGTCAAGAACTTTCAATCAGCAAACCGTCTGATGCCGGACGGCGTTGCAGGAACGATGACGCTCAAGGCTTTGGGTCTTTAATCTTAGACTATGGACCAGCCGTACAAACCGGAAGATAAAATCGGGTACGAGATCGAGAAGATCATCGCGGAGATCAAGGTCTTGAAAAAGCCGTATCTCCAAGTGTCATTCTGGGTCGGGTTGGTTGCGCTTGCCGTCTCCGTCGCGGGTAATGTCGGACAGGCCATCACATACGAGAGCCGTACGCTAATCGCGGATGCGAAAGTCGCTCAAGCAAAGTTGGATATGCTCGAGATGAACACGAAACGTGATCAGGCGAAGGCAGAAGTCGAAAGTCTCCAGGTGATTTTGATCGAGATCAAGAGCAAGGTCGCCCAGGCACAGGAAGCACCGGGCTCGGCGCAGGCCCAACAGTCTCTGAAAGAGGTGGAGAAAAAGATCGAGAACCTGGAACAATCCGCGAAAGAAACGAGTACAAACCTCGACAAATCAGAGTCACCCGCGACATCAGCTTTTCGAGGCAACCTGGCAACCGCCAAGCTAAAAGAACGAGAAGGTTTCCAGTACTTGATTGACGGCAATTACGATGCGGCGATCGACTCGTTTCAGAAATCCGAGGAATCCTTTCATACTTACAATAACGTGTACGACATCGCTGAGCTCCTAAAAGACAATAGGTCTAAACTCAACGATCCGGCTGGTAAAAAAGAGGTCTTCAAGACGATTGCGACAAAGCATTCGTGGCGTGCACCGCAGGACTTGATTGCCCGCGTTAAGAGCGAGGCACAGGCTCCCGATAAATGATAGGGTGATTCACAGACGATGCATCGTTGAGCGATCAATTCGCGAGAACGTTTGGCCCACCCTGCGGCCGTAGAAATTAAGAACATGAACTCAATCGACCCGAAAGTTTTCTTTGCGGACTTGAGCGGGAAACCGTTCTTCCTGACCTTGAACGATGAGGAGAAGCTCCGCCTGGAGCCAGCCTTTGAATACTGGAAAAGATTCGACGATGACGAGGATCTTAGGAAGCTGGCGTTCGTTCTGGCGAGTATTCATCGTGCGAAGAAGGATGTTCCAAAAGCAGGGGCAGAGCCCTTATCTCCAGACGAAAACCTCAAAATCAATTTCGACGTTGCAAAGTCCGATTGGTTAGGCGTGAAACATACGACAGGAGAGGTGAACGGCCCAATCCCGGAATCGCATCTAGCCGACATGTTCTACTCGATATTGTCCAGGATGCAGCCGATCAGTCTCGCCCAGGTTCTTGCGGAAGAGCTGAAATGCAACAAGGGACAGGATATATCTCGTGACAATCTCGAGTCGGTCTTTAGAAATCTCCACGCGGCCAACCTGAACGCTTTATGTTTCTCAGGGGGAGGAATCAGAAGCGCTACATTTGGTCTCGGCATCGTTCAGGCCTTGGCAAAAAACAACCTCCTCGAAAAATTTGATTATTTATCGACCGTTTCCGGTGGCGGCTATTTGGGGTCGTGGATGTCCGCCTGGATCAGGCGCGAACGCCTGAAGAAAGCTGCCAGGTTCAAGGCAGTGAGCAGCAAAGATACGCTTTCGCAAATCGAGCGCGAGGCCGATGCTCGCGTCAGGGGACTTTCGCCGCTGCAGATCGAAGCACTAAAGATCCTCGCCGATGCACGGAAGATCGATCCGAAATTATCCGAGGCGCAGATGGTCGAAATCGTAAAGCTTTTTCCGAGCGGTCTATCGGAGAAAGAGGTCAACGTTCTCAAGACTCTGAATCTCGACGAGATCATAGAACTCCTCGCCGACCCTGATTTCCGCATCGCCGGGGTCCGTGAGGTTCGAAAACAGATCAACTGCATCGAGATAGAGAGCGACGCGCATCCTACGCCCGAGCCCGTTCAGTTGCGCCACCTCCGCGAATACAGCAATTACATGAGTCCTAAAACGGGGCTTCTTTCGGCCGATACCTGGACGCTACCCGCGATCTATCTGCGCAACCTTCTCCTTAACCTGACGATCTTCATACCGTTGATCGTGGCAGTTCTGCTGCTGCCTAGATTTCTATTTCTTGTCGTCGATCACAACGACCGCGGAGGCTCGCTGACGTATGTGCTCTTGATCGCTGGAATCGCCCTCGGAAGCTGGGCGTTCGCATTTGTAATAAGTCGATTGCCGAGCAAGAGTCCGGAGAAGATCGATGGAGCAGACTCCAAACCCAAAGGTGGGAAGAAGACCCCATTCTTGAACAGTGAGACCGGTGTCCTGGTGGTGGGTGTGCTCCCTCTCGTCGCGTCAGCTTTTCTGGTCACCACTGTGTGGGCGTGGAATTACAAATCGAACGGGAAGCTATACGATTTCAATCTTCTGCCCCAGCTAGGCCCTTACCCCGGCCTGGAATTCTTTGTGCTCGCGTCTGCAGCCGCATTTGTTGTGGCGTTGATCGCCTTCCTTCTGATGAATAAGGGACGCGGCTTCAATGGCTGGGAATCGAGTTCCGCTCTCGTGGCAAGCATCATCGGTGGTGGGCTTTTGTGGCTCGGAGTTCAAAAGGTATTTGACCCGCGTGGGTGGTCAGAAGCCCTCGGCCCGCGATTTGCGGCATATGAGTGGCAAGTCTATCTGTGTCTGGCGGTTCCTGCCTTCCTGATAGTGGTCCTAATTGCGGCGACGATCTACGTCGGACTCTCGAGCTTGAAATCAAGTGACGAGGACCGCGAATGGCTTGCCCGATACGGCGGGTGGGTTCTCATATTCAGCTGCGCGTGGATCATCGTTAACGGGCTCGTACTCCTCGGTCCGTCGGTCCTTCAGTGGATGTTTCGTCCTCTTTCGAGCTCGTCGAAAATTGACTGGAGTACATTTTTTTCCCCTTCTGATGGACTTCTAGCAACTGTGTCGACGGTCGTTGGTGTGGTCTCAGGATTTATCGCGCTAGCCGGAGGATTCTCCGGGAAATCCCTTGTTCGAGACGAGCCGGTTAAGACAAGGACTTCGAAACTGCTCGCGTTTGCTCCTCAACTCGCCGCGATATTGTTTCTTGGATTTATCTTGGTGGGCCTTGCCTTCGCGTCAACGTGGCTGATCCACAACCTTTCAGCGAGCAGCGGCGCTACCCTGTACCACGCCAACGTACTGACCACCTCCACGTGGTGGACGCTTGCCTTGATACTTCTCATTCTTACGGTGATCGGCTTCGCAATGGGATTCGTTGTGAACGTAAACAAATTCTCGTTGCACGGCGCATATCGTGATCGGCTCACCCGGGCATACCTCGGAGCCTCCAACCCGAAGCGAGATCAGAACACATTTACAGGATTCGACGATTCCGACAATCTCGAACTACACGATCTTGAAGGACAGCGCCCGTTCCACGTAATCAATGCGACTGTTAATCTCGTGGGCGGGAAAAATCTCGCGTGGCAGAACCGGAAAGCAGCGAGCTTCACTATGACACCGCTCCATTGCGGAAGCTGGGCTGTTAAAGGATACAGGCGTTCAGTCGATTATTGCGTTAGCAAGACCTCCGGTAAAGCACTTCGTCTTGGAACAGCGATGGCTATCTCGGGAGCTGCCGCGAACCCGAACATGG
>JANMUW010000076.1:0-3446 GCA_031392105.1 Acidobacteriota bacterium
CAAGCGTCTGAAGAAGCTTGATCGCCGTGTCCGATTCACCAAACACGACGAAGACCGAAGACAGAAAGATCGGATATCCCGGCGGATGCGAAAGAATGTGAGCGTCTACGGGCGGGTTAGGGCCCTCGAGAAACGTCTTCAAATCGCCGGTCGCAAGGTTCCTCGCGTCCATCTTGTAGATGTCCGTCAGGACCGTCATAACTTGTAGGCTCTGGTGTTCGTAATTAAGTGAGATCACTGATCGAACGAAGAAGGCAAGAAAGAAAATGGCCGCTGCCGCGATCAGGACTTTGTGACGTTGGGTCAGGACTGGATTTGTTTGCTCGCTGATCTCGTGTTTCATCTGATTGCGAAGGGTCGTAGAATATTGCCGATCTCGCAGCGTGTCAAAGAATTACCCCAAGGAGAACAACATGCGTCAAGAAACTTTTCCCCCGATTCGAACTCTCGTAGGCGTCCTTCTCGCGCTCGCCCTGCTCACGACAATTGCTGCTTCGCAGACAGATTTCAACAAAGCGGAATTCGCCGCCCGGCGAGCGAAAGTCTTTGAAAAGATCGGCGATTCCGTCGCTATCGTATTCGCTAACGAAGAGCATCCGCACGCAGTCAGGTATCGCGAGGCTCCGGACTTCTTTTATCTGACCGGTATCGAAGAGCCCGGTGCGGTGCTTATGCTCCTGGGCAAGGACAAGCGGGCGTTCCTCATTGCAACAAAAAAGCCTCAATGGAAGATCGCTTCCGAAGGTCCCGGAATTCTGGACATAAAAGACGCAGCGACAATATACGGGTTTCAGCGTGTCACCGGCATGGAAAACTTCTACGCCGGATTCAACCATGAAATGCGCGGATCGAGCAAACTTTATGTCCCGCTGACCCCGCCAGATCAGCTGCAGTACGGGCGGGGCGAAGTGATCGGCTTGAACGCGGAGGAGATGAAGCTACCCTTCGGTCGAATGTCCCGCGTAAAGTATCTGGTGGAAGGGCTCAGAACCTGGCAACCGCATGTCGCGCTCGTGGATATCAATCCAATACTCGACGAGTTGCGTTGGGTTAAAACGCCGTATGAGATCGACCGAATGCGCATGGCCGGGAAGATCGGAGCCGAAGGCGTAAAGGAAGCGATCAAGGGAACGCGCCCTGGAATGTACGAATATGAACTCGAAGCCGCGGCGCGCTTCGTTTACGTCAAACGCGGAGCTCGCGGCGACGCATTCACGCCGATCGTCGCCTCGGGACCGAACACTCTGGTCTTTCACTACAACAGGAACAATCGGAAAATGCAGGCTGGCGAAGTCGTCTATATGGACTACGGCGCGGATTATGACTACTACACGTCAGATATCACGCGGACGTGGCCGGTCGGTGAGAAGTTCACTCCCGAGCAATCGAAAATGTACAAGTGCGTTCTAGACGCTCGCGCGGCGATCATCGCAGTTATCAAACCCGGCGCGGTCGTCGCCGATCTACAAAATGCGGCTGCGGCAGTCTACAAGAAATACGGCTTCGAAAAAGAGTTTGAAGAAATGGGACGCTACGTTGGACATCCGGTCGGATTGTCCGTTCACGACGTCGGCGAGGACGACTGGAAGTTTGTTCCGGGTGTGGTATTCAATGTCGAGCCTCTGCTTTCGGATGAGAAGAACAAGGTTCATGTCCGGCTCGAAGACTCAGTACTCGTCACCGCGACTGGTTCGGAGAATCTAACTGCGGGTGTTCCGGCGGAGTTGAGTGAAATTTATGCGTTAATGAAGATGACGCCCATCGGGATCGCTAAGTAGCCAGATGTAACATCTGGAACTTTTCGAAAAAAGTGAAAACTAATAACTGAAAACTAAAAACGGCGGACAGAAAGCTTTCTTCCGTTTTCAGTTTTCAGTTATCACTTTCTAGTTTCTCCGGAAAAGACTTTTCCGTTTATCGCAACTTTTCCAAGTGCGATTTTCCTCACCGCTTCGACATACGCCCCGTGCTCCTGTTCGAGAATTCTCTCAGCGAGCGTCTCGGCGGTATCGTCATCTTTCACTTCAACAGGCCGCTGTAAAATTATCGGCCCCGCATCGAGATCCTCATTTACAAAATGCACCGTGCAGCCCGAAATCTTAACCCCGTGGTCGATCGCCTGCTGCTGAACATTCAAGCCAGGAAATGAGGGGAGCAAGCTCGGGTGAATGTTGACGATTCGATTCTCAAAAGCTTTAACAAAATCTGTCGACAGCAGCCGCATATAGCCGGCGAGACAAACAAGCTCGACTTCTCGTTTTCGCAACTCGGCGATAATCTCGGCGTCGTGATCCTCTCGTGAGCGTCCGCGTCGTTCGATAACCAAAGACTCGACTCCACGCTCGTTCGCTTTCTCAAGTCCGGCCGCGTTCGGCTTATCACTGATCACGACTACGACTTCCGAATCCGGAATCTCGTCGCTTTTTACAGCATCAACCAGCGCGACCATGTTCGAACCGCGTCCCGAAATTAGAATTCCAACCTTCATCAATTCCAGTGCTTTGCTTTCGGACAAAAGTCCGCCATTGGCATTTTCAATCCCCGGCAGATCAAAATGTTGAATTGCTCTTCGCCCATCGCGTACGGGTGAGACACTCTTTCACGTTCCTCAACGCTTTCACAACTCTCCTCAGCATCCGCCTTCTCGTCGCCGAGCACAATGATGACGCTCTAGCGTAGGATCTGAACTCGCTCGGTGGAGGTTTGATCGCCGCTTCTTAAGTGAAATCTCTTGAAAACACCTCGGCGGACTTGTACACTGTTTCGGTACAACTTATGCCAATAGAAACATCTTATAGCAACGCTCGAAGTAACTTAGCATCTTTACTTGCTCGCGTCACCGACGACAGCGAAGTTGTAGTAATCAATCGGCGCGGCCTCGAAGCGGTCGCGATGGTCAGCGCGTCCGAGCTTTCAAGCCTGCTTGAAACCGCTCATCTTCTTCGATCACCAAGGAACGCGCAAAGATTGCTCAAAGCCCTGACCCGGGCCCAGGCCAAGACACAAAAACCACGCTCTGTGGAGAAACTGAGAGCGGAATTTGGCGTTGAAAAGAGAAAAGAAAAGTAAAGCGCGCGAGGCCGTCTTCCATCCAGAGTTTCGTGAAGACCTTCGTTTCTGGGCGGAAACGAACCGTAAAACTTTGCTCCGGGCGCTTGATCTAATCGAAGCCATTCTCCGCGATCCGTTCACCGGTATCGGCAAACCTGAACCGCTGAAATATCTCGGCTCCGGTACGTGGTCGCGTCGGTTAACGCAGGAACATCGAATTGTCTATCTAGTTAGCGAGGAAAGGGTCGATTTTCTACAGGCGAGGTATCATTATTAGCTATTCTCGAAAAGAAGCACATCGCCCTCATGAAAGAAGAACATTGCTAATTTCCCCGGCACAATCGAAAAAAGAGCGTCGTCCGATCTTTCTGCGGCGAGGGTAGAGGCTTCGGTAG
>JANMUW010000079.1:0-11892 GCA_031392105.1 Acidobacteriota bacterium
GGTCACCGACGTTTTTATCTGATTCCATATCTCAGGGTCGAATACAATCCCACCGCTCCGACCACAATGAATACAACACTCAGCATTATCGTAGACGCTCGATAATAGCCCGGCAGGCTGTATATCATTTCACGCCACCAATACTCCTCCTTCCATTGTTCCTCGGTATGTGTGTTCATCGTACGACCAACCAGGAGGAGCACGATTCCTAAAATGAGGACGCCGGAGAAAAGAGTGAATGGTGCAATCGACATCGCTACGCTCAAGGCTTCAATCTATAAAGCATCCTCGGAAACGGGATCGTCTCTCTCACATGTTCGATACCGCACATCCAGGCTACGGTGCGTTCGATGCCCATGCCGAAGCCGGCGTGTGGAACGGAGCCGAAGCGTCGAAGATCGAGATACCATTCGAAAGATTCGCGCGGCAGTTTGTGCGCCTCGAGCTGTTCAATCAGGTAATCAAGTGACGCGGCACGCTCGCCGCCGCCGATGATCTCGCCGTAACCTTCGGGTGCAAGCAGATCAATCCCGAGCGCGTATTTCGGGTCGTCCTTATCGACCTCAAAATAGAATCCTTTTATTGCGGCAGGGAAGTGATGTACGAACACCGGCTTTCCAAACTGGTTGGACAGATACGTCTCGTCAGGTGCGCCAAAATCGCCGCCCCATTCAAATTTATTTTCGAGCTCGCCTTTCGCGTGGCCCTGCTGGAGCAACTCGACCGCATCATCGTAATGAAGACGCGGAAACGGTGCCGCGATCGCTTCGAGAACCGAAGTGTCTCGCTCAAGCGTTTTCAATTCTTCCTGCCGGTCACGCAGAACACGCTGGACGATGGCGAGGATCAATCCTTCGCCTAATTCCATCATGTCTTCGTATGTCGCGTACGCAACTTCCGGTTCAACCATCCAGAACTCGGTCAGGTGACGCCTTGTTTTAGACTTCTCGGCGCGGAACGTCGGGCCGAATGCGTACGACTTTCCGAACGCCGCGGCTGTAGCCTCGTTATAGAGTTGGCCCGACTGAGTAAGATACGCTTTGTCATCGCCGAAGTAATCGACTTCGAATAACGTCGTCGTGCCCTCGCACGCGGCCGGAGTGAAGATCGGAGTGTCGGCGAGTGTGAAACCGTTATCGTCGAAATAATCCCGGACGGCTTTTATGATCGTATGCCTGACCTTCAAAACGGCGTGCTGCTTTTTCGATCGGATCCAAAGATGACGATTGTCCATCAGGAACTCGGTGCCGTGTTCTTTAGGTGTGATCGGATAGTCGTGGACATTCTGGATTACTTCAATGTCCCTGACCTCGATCTCGACACCGATCGATGAACGCTCGTCCGTCTTTACCGTCCCATGAACGATCAACGACGATTCCTGCCCTAGCGATTTCGCCTTCTCGAAAACCGCTTCGTCATTACCTTTGAAAACTACGCACTGCACGATTCCCGAGCCGTCCCGGAGCTGTAAGAAAACGAGCTTGCCGCTCGAGCGCGTATTGTAAAGCCAGCCCTTGAGGGTGACCACTTCGCCAATCTGATCTTTAAGTTGATTGATGTATGTTTGCTTCATGCGATATAGAGGCAGAAACACGACCGGTAAGGAGTGTGCACTTCCTTCGACCGCTACAGCACACTCGCTACCGCTCGTGTTTCTGCCTTAAGGTGTGAGTTTAGCACAGGCCAGCGGCTTGACTTAGCCGGTTGCGCCCCGCAAATTGGAAGCACATGGTCGACGAAAAGAAGAAGAAAAAGATCGATTACTCGAGCGCCTGGGCCGAAGCCCGAAAGATCATCTGGAACTCGCGCTGGCGCCTTCTCGTCGGCAGCGTCCTGATGCTCATTTCGCGCCTTGCCAGCATGGTACTGCCCGCCTCGACGAAATACATCGGTGACGAAGTTTTTACGAATAGAAATTACGAGCTTATCAAATGGATCGCGCTGGCGATCGGCATCTCGACTCTTATCCAGGGTGTGACGTCGTTCGCTCTTTCACAGATCCTCGGCGTCGCCGCTCAGCTCGCGATCACGAACATGAGAATGCGCGTCCAGCGGCACATCGAGCGGCTACCGATCTCCTATTTCGATTCGACGCAAAGCGGTCAGCTCATCTCGCGGATAATGAACGACGCGGAGGGAATCAGAAATCTCGTGGGCACAGGACTCGGACAGATTCTCGGCAGTCTTGTCACGGCGATCATTGCCATTGGAGTTCTCTTTTATCTCAATTGGCAGCTGACACTGGCGACCATCGTCGTCCTGCTGATCTTCGGCGGGGCATTGATGTACGCATTTAAAAAGCTGCGCCCGATCTTTCGTGAACGCGGTGAGATCACTGCCGAGGTCACCGGCCGACTCGGCGAAAGCCTCGGCGGGATTCGGATCGTAAAAGCCTACACCGCTGAAAAGCGTGAAGAACTTTCCTTCACTCGTGGGGCTCACCGTCTCTTTCGAAACATTGCGAAATCGATAACCGGAGTATCGGCCATCAGCTCATTCTCGTCGGTCGTTATCGGAGCGATCGCCGTAGTTATGATCGTCATTGGCGGCACCGCCGTTCAAAACGGAACGATGACGCTTGGTGATTTCCTGATGTACATCTCGTTCACGTTCCTGCTTGCAATGCCGGTCATCGAGCTGACGTCGATCGGTACGCAGATCACTGAGGCTCTCGCCGGACTCGATCGCATTCGCGAGATCATGGGAATGGACACCGAAGACCAGCAGGATGCGTCTCGGGCTCCGCTGCCGGAGATCGCGGGTACGATCAATTTTGACAACGTCGAATTTGAATATGACAAGGGCGTGCCGGTGCTCAAAGGAGTTTCCTTTCACGCCAAAGCCGGAGCAACAACCGCGCTCGTTGGTTCAAGCGGATCGGGAAAGTCGACGATCCTCAGTTTGGTCCTTAACTTTATCCAGCCGACGACCGGTGTCATAAAGATCGACGGAAAGGATCTGCAAGAGGTACGACTTCGCGACTATCGAAAGCACCTCGGGGTCGTACTGCAGGATAATTTTCTTTTCGATGGAACGATCCTCGACAACATCAGGTTTTCGAACCCCGAAGCGAACCTTGAAAAGATCAAGGGCGTTTGCAAGATCGCCAACGCGGACGAATTCATCGAGAAGTTTCCGAACGGTTATGAGACGATCGTCGGCGAGCGCGGCGTTAAATTGTCAGGCGGACAACGTCAACGAATTGCGATCGCCCGGGCACTGCTCGCCGATCCGCGCATACTGATCCTCGACGAAGCGACGTCCTCGCTCGATTCCGAAAGCGAGGCTCTCATACAGGAAGGATTGAATCGACTTCGCGAAGGACGCACAACATTCGTCATCGCGCACCGTCTATCGACGATCCGAAGCGCGGATCAGATCCTCGTCGTCGAAGCCGGTGAGATCCTTGAACGCGGTACACATGAAGAGCTGATCGGGATGGAGGGGCGATACAAGCAGCTTTACGACAAGCAATATCGCTTCGAGCAAAATCTGTTCGTCAATCCGGGCGAAGATTTTACCGGTAAGCCTGCAGAAGCGATGGCGCAGACAAAACTCTAAAGGAGATTCCACTAATGGCCGAACAACAAAATTACGGAAACCATGTCCGTTACTTTCCTCTATTTCATTTCGTACTGGTTCCGTTGTTAACTTTGAATCTTATTTACCAGACAGTTCGGCTTTACCAGGAACCGAGTCTTGACCGCGTGGTATTTACTGCTTTGTCGCTCGTTTTTATTTTGATGATCCTCGCTGCAAGATCTCAGGCCTTGAAGGTCCAGGACCGCTTGATCCGGCTTGAAGAACGATTGCGGTACCGGGAAGTTCTTTCTGCGGAATTGTCGTCGCGTGCATCGGAACTGAGCCTAAGCCAGCTGATAGCACTAAGGTTTGCCGCAGATGACGAGTTATCTGATCTATTCCGCCGGGCATGCGACCGGGAGTTAGCAACACCGAAAGAGATCAAACTTGCGGTAAAAAACTGGCGCGGCGATTACCACCGAGTCTAATTCCACAAGCCGCTATCTGATCTCGCGCGCAATGATAGTTTTCATAGTAGGAAATCTCCCGAGGTTATCGAGAGCCCTCAAAACGATCTGGAACATCGGATTGATGAAAGGAATAAAGTAGGTCTTGCCACGATTGACCGACTGAAACGAGAACGTGCCTATAGCCTTTAAGCAGCGTTGTATGGTCTGCAGTCGAAACTCTTCCGAGAACGCCGCTTCGTCTATCGGTTCGAGGCCGATGCGCTCCCGTTCATTCAAAAACTCGCGGCGCTTCTCAGCCAGCCATTCGGCTGTCGGTGGCTCGGTCACACGGTCGAGGAGAAAGGAGACCAGGTCGTAGGCGACGGAACCGATTCGGGCGTCCTGATGATCGATGATCCGAAGCCGGCCATGGCGGTCGAGCATCAAATTTGCGGCGTGAAAATCCCTGTGGCAAAGGACGCGAGCTTTCCCTTCCAGCTCCTGAGAAAGTTCGAGGAACTCAGCGGACAGTTGTCGATCTTCGACCGTTGGAAGCCCATCACCTTTGAACGTTGTGAAATAATGGGTTCTAAAAAAATCGAGTTCCCACAGAAGTTTTTCAGTATCAAAGCGCAACCTCGACGCTATTGATCCGAGTTCAAATGCTTTTGTAGTTGCAGCCTGGATCTTCGCGATCAGTGTCAGGGCCTCGGATGTCAGAAGATCGCGCTCGGTCTCATCAGCCTCGACAAGTACATCGCGCAAGATCCGATCGCCTAGGTCCTCCTGCACGATCACGCCCAGTGATTCGTCGAAATCAAGAATAGTTGCAACCGGTAGCCCGGACTCGCCGAAGAGGCGCGTTACATCAAGATAGGTTTGCTCTGTCGCGGTGAACGGCTCGGGGTAAACACACGCGATCGCAGTCTCTTCGCGCCATGCGATCCGAAAATACTCCCGCGTCGAAGCGTCCGGAGTTAGGCGCCCAACATCTAATTGTTCTCGACGGTCGGTTAGAAATTTCTCGAGTCTTGTGAGGAAGTCCGACATACATGGCGCTAGTTCAGGGGAACGATGTAATTCTCGCCCTGGATATAACCCTTCAATGCTTTCTCAGGAATTTCCGCTGAGTGGCGGACCATTTCGGCCCGAACGACCGCGGCGTTTTCGAAATGCTCCCCGGGAGGAATCGAGACTCCGTCTGCGATTATCGTTCGATACAGGTTTACGTTGTCGCCGATGGAAACGTCGTCCCAGATGACCGAATCGCGAACCGTCGCACCGGATCCGACGGAGCAGTTCTTGCCTTTGAAGACATCGGCGCCATTCATCATGGCGAGAGAGATGTCGAGGTAGCGCGGTATTGTCGAAAGCTCGTACCAGTTGCCCTCGGTTACGTGGGCCGCGATCCTCTCACCCTTATCGAGAGCGGGTCGATAGACATGAGGAACGATGTCCGAATAAACACCAGGCGCGATATATTCGAAAACCCGCGGATCCAGGATATGGATCCCGGTAAACATCAGCGGCGTCATTATCTCCTGTTCGGTGTCTCGAATTTCTTCTTCGCTCAATGGCTTTGCCATATCTCCGAATCGGGTTACACACCCGTTCTCGGTTTCGACGATCGTAAATTTTTCTCGCTTTACGTTTGGCTTTAACACCATTGTCGCCAGGGCATCGGAGCGTTTATGCGTTTCAACAGCGGCGGCGATATCGATGTCGCTAATTATTTTTCCGTTAACGATTAGAAATGGCTCGTCTTTGAGTAAGTGGCGGGCGTTGTCCAAGGCTCCGGCGGTGCCGAGGATCTCGGGTTCTTCGACCGTGTACTCGATGTGGACGCCGAACCGGCTTCCATCGCCGAGGGCGTGACGAACTGAATCAGGTTGATGATGAAGATTTACGATGACGTCTTTGAATCCGTACTTCGCGACGTATTCCGCAACGTAACCAACGAGCGGCTTTCCGAGGAACGGGATCGCCGGCTTCGTTCGATCTATTGTTAAAGGAAAAAGCCGCGTTCCAAAGCCTGCGGCCAATATCATCGCTTTCATGCTTCGCGGGTCAAATACGATTCTACTTTACGTTAAGGGGTTGAAAATCGCCAAATACAAGCTCTCAAGAAAGCAAAAGAGCTGCGATCCGGAGATCGCAGCTCTTCTTAAATGACTGATCTACGAGATCAGTGCGTATTGTAATTAGCAACCGGATATTCTCCGTTCTGGCCAAAGGGAACCGTAGAGGTAGCGCCAGTTGTAGGACTTAGTATCCAAAACGCGCTCTGCCCCGGAGTTACACTCGGACGCCAAACCGCAAAGTCGGTCTTGCCGTCACCATTGTAGTCACCCTGCGCCGGGAAATCCGTAGCCGAAGCTCCCCACAGTGCTCCAAGGGCCTGCACACCAGCGGTGCCGCTCGGCTCGTAATACCAGAGGATCTGGCCGCCACTGCCTCGAACGGTCGCAATGTCCGTCTTTCCATCGCCGTCATAATCGCCCGGGACGATAACGTCGGTCGGAGTTCCAAAAATGACGACGTCATCCGGAGCGGTGCTCAGGTTTCTCCAGAAAGCCGCCTGGCCGCCGCCCGCATTACGCTGGACAACGAAGTCAGACGTTCCATCACCGTCGTAATCACCCGGTGCCGGGAAGTCACCTGCCACTCCAAAAGGAGCGAAGTTGACCGGTCCGTTCGGGGTGGTCCGGTAATACCAGGTGCTTTGGGCACCCGCCGAAGCACCGGCGCGATACACAGCAAGATCGTCGATGCCGTCATTGTTGTAATCACCAACAACCGACGGATCGTCACCGGTTACACCGAAATTCTCGACACGAGCGGTGTTGCCGTTGCTGTTGAGGATGTAGAATGTTGTCCCCGCTCCAACCCCGCCGTTCGCGCGAAAGACAGCGACATCATCCTTGCCATCCGCGTCAAAATCGCCGCTTATGAATTCGTCAGTAGCGATACCCCACTGGTAGGCCTGGAGTCCTGCAATGCCATTCAATCCGATGAACCATGTGATCTGGCCGCTCGGTCCGCCGCCGGTGTTACGGACAGTAACGTAGTCCGTCTTGCCGTCATCGTTGTAGTCGAGGACCTGGTCTGCCGCGGGCACCGCGCCACCTGGCGTATACGAGAAGGTATCAATACCGATGTAGTTCGAGTTGTCACCGGTCGGTCCGCCCATCGTCACGAAATACCGAAACCCGATACGTCCGCTTGTCGGGCCAGCGAGACCCGAAAGAGTGAGCGTGAATTCCGTCCAGATTTCGGGATAGCCGCCCACGGCCAAGGTCGGATTGATATCTTGCAATATCGTTGTGAAGTCCCCGATACCTCCCGCACCCGTACCGACGTTCGTGCTGGCACCGGCAGTTGAAAGCCGAACCTGCAGCCTGTCCGGAAACGGGTTCTTAGATGTGGTGCGCGTCCAGAATTTGATAACGTCACCATTGTTAAATGTACGATTCGGCGCAAGCAGCCAGTTGCTGATCGTGTTCGTGCCGGTGGTGTTATTGAAGTTCGCGCCGATGTATGAGGTAGTGGCTCCGGCCTGAGCCGGGAATACGGCCGAGTTACCTTGGAACCAGCCGGTTGTGCCAACGGGCACACTGTTATTTTGGGTAAACCATCCCGCAGCGGGAAGGGTCGTAATGTTTAAAAAATCCTCGGTGATCGCTTGTGCTCCGACGTTGTTGACGCCGAGCATAAACCACAAGCCGAGGATCATGAGCGAAGTAGCGGCGTTGATGCGAAAAAGCCGCTTACAAGTAGTAAAAAAAGTCACAGTTTTCCCTCCAATAGAAATCTCAGATCTATCTCGGATAAAGGTAGTGGGATACTAATCCAACTTAGAATTCCGCGCAGTAGCTCAAAGAATAAGCCTTTATATCGTGTAAATCTGATAAAAGTTAAACCTTTTTACTTTTTATTGTCAATCAAAATCCGAAATGTGACAACAACAAAGCAAATTACCGGAGGGCTTTCCAAAAAAATATGACCCGGACAAATGGTTTGCCCGGGCCTTTTTGATGCGCTGGAATGAAATCTCTGCTTTCCAGCTGTCCGATCTACTGACTGATCTCGAAAAGATCAGTGCGCGTTATAGTTCGCGACTGGATAGTCGCCGTTCTGTCCAAACGGTACCGCTAGCGATCCGCTGGTCGAACCAAAGACCCAAAATGCGCTCTGTCCAGCAGTTAAACTCGGTCTCCAAACCGCGAAATCAGTCCGTCCGTCACCGTCATAGTCGCCTTGAGTCGGGAAATCAGTCGTAGAGTTGCCCCATAGTGCTCCAAGGGCTTGCACACCCGGAGTGCCACTCGGTTCGTAGTACCAGAGGATCTGTCCGGCACTGCCTCGAACGGTCGCAATGTCCGTCTTTCCATCGCCGTCATAATCGCCCGGGACAATGACATCGGTCGGAGTTCCGAAGATAACGATGTCATCCGCAGCTGAAGTCAGATTTCTCCAGAAGGCCGCCTGACCGCCACCGGCATTACGCTGTATGACGAAGTCGAAACTTCCATCACCATCGTAATCACCAGGTGCCGGGAAGTCACCGTTCTGACCCCAACCCACGACCGTGACCGGGCCGTTTGCCGTCGTCCTGTAGTACCAGACGCTTGGATCACCCGCTCCTGCCCCTGCACGGTAGACTGCGAGATCTGCCCTTCCATCATTATTGTAATCGCCGACAACGGTCGGATCGTCACCACTCTGACCGAAGGACTCGGCGCGCACGACATTGCCGTTGCTTTGCAAGATATACCAAAACGAATTCAGGGGTGCACCCGGCCGCCAGACCGCGATATCGTCCTTCAAATCGCCATCATAGTCCTCCGGAACGAAGAAATCGGCAGCAAGACCCCATTGGAAGGCACCCGGAGCTCCACCGCCAGCTGGGTGGTAGAACCAAGTTATTTGACCACTCGGTCCGCCGCCGGTGTTTCGAACAACTGTGTAATCGCTACGACCGTCGCCCGTGAAATCAACCGGAGCATCACTCGCCGTCGGCGTCGCTCCTGTAACAGATAATGTAGCAGCGCTAACCGAACCCGTATCACCGCCGCCATGATCTGAGAGACGAAGGGTCCATGTACCGTTCGCGTTCGTAACTCCAGCAAACGAAGCATTCATATTCGTCGCCGGCATTGGAATCGTCGCTCCTGCTCCGCCAATATTAGTAGAGCGATATGCACCGGGCGTCATACCAACCGCGGCACCCAAAATGTTCGCGGTCTGCCACCATCCACCGTTTGGCGGTGCTGCGGCCGAATCACCAAACGAATAAGGGCCAGTTGCATCCGTACTATCACCACAGGAAGTAGCAGTCGTCGCGAGCGTCCTGCCGAATACCATGTGCGATGCTCCATTCGGTGCGATCAGCACGGCTTCGATATCACCTACCCAAGAATGAGCCGGGCTGCCGAACGTCAAATTCAACACTTCGACGCTGCTCACAGAACCGGTCACTCCCGAAACCGTGAAAGTTACATTTCGTGGCGTTCCTCCGGTCGCGTCACAACCTGCAGCGTGGTCGGTAATAGCACCGAGCGTGCCAGCGTCGGCCGCGAATGTCGCAGACGGTGCTGCGAAAAGTGTCGGCATCGGAGCCGCCGTTGAAGAATTTCCCGCGATGTTCGTACTGGCATCGGTCGAATAAAATTGAGCACTCGCGAAGAGCCCTGCCGCCGTCAAGCACAGAACGGCAAAAGACAGGATCGCTGGGCGCGTGGACACATTACGTTTGGTCCAGAACATAGTTATTTCTCCTTCCTTAAATTTGCAAAAGAGCCGTATGACTTTACCGATCACAGCCCTCCAAAGATTCAATTTACCTAACTTATTACGTAGACAGAGTTCGTGCGACAAAGTTATACGCATACGGTGCCCTTGTCAAGGAGTTCACCTATTACGTTAAGTGTTTAGAGAGATTTTGTTGATTGCCAGTACGCGACGGGACCGTCTGGCTCCCGCGATCGCTCCCCCGTACCAAGAGGCCGGCTGCGAGTCTACCCTCAAAAGCTTTCGCCGCGCCGATGCCATAAGGTCGGCGCGTTTGGGAGCGATTGACAACCGCCCGCGCAAACGGAGAAGATTTGCCCGTGAACAAAACCGATTTTCCCCGCAACGATCGCAGAGAGGTCTTCGGCTGGATGGTTACGATTGGGCGAATTCGGCCTTCTTCACAGTTGTGGTCGGCGTCCTTGTAGGGCCATACATTTTCAGCCTCGCGGAAAAGGCCGTCGGCCCTGACGGCATTATTCTCGACCTGTGGTTCTTCAACGTCACACCAAAGGGTCTTTTTTCGTTTTGCACTGCTGTCTCTGTCATATCGATGGTCGTTTTCCTCCCCGTTCTCGGAGCGATAGCGGACTACACGCATCTGAAAAAAGCTCTCATGGCCGTGTTCTGCTACGCCGGAGTGATCGCCGGCGCTCTGCTTTTTTTCGTCACGGATAGTTACATCGCATGTAGTGTGCTTTTCATCCTCGCCAACATGGCCTTCGCCGCGGCGAACGTTTTTTACAACGCCTTTCTCATCGACATCACGACAGAGGACCGGCGCGACAAAGTTTCGAGCTACGGCTACGGCCTCGGATATTTGAGCGGATTCCTGGTCCTCGTTCTGAATCTCGTATTCCTCAAAAATGCGGAAAGTTGGTTCGGCCTCACCACCGGGACCGCCGTGAGGATATCTTTTCTCGGGGCGTCGCTTTGGTGGGGCCTCTTTGCATTGATAACGTTCCGGTTGATTCGGACTCGAGATGCCGACAAACAGATCCCCGCCGAGAAGAATATTGTTACCGTGGGCTTCAGCGAGGTCTGGAAAACGCTAAAAGAGCTGCGGCGACTTCGATATACAATGCTGTTCTTGATCGCGTATCTGTTCTACAACGATGGTATTCAAACCGTCATCCTGCAGGCGTCCGTTTTTATGTCCTACGAGTTGTTCACCTCGAAGGGTCTGCCGGCTGACAATTCTTTCCTGATAATCATTTTTGGCATCGCGCAGATATCTGCCTTTGCCGGTGCACTGATCTTCGAACGCATCTCGCGATTCATCGGCGCAAAACGCACCATCATCCTGTCGCTCGTCATCTGGTGCGGGATCGTCATCTACGCCTATGGCTTCTTTGCGACCGCGACGCAAGCCTACATTCTCGGGGCGGCCATCGGAATGGTTTTGGGCAGCGCGCAGGCCCTCTCTCGTTCTCTCTATTCTCAGATGATCCCCGCTGGCCGCGAGTCCTCATTCTTCGGCCTGTATGAAATTTCGGAGAAAGGAACTTCGTGGATGGGTCAGCTAATGTTCACTATCATCGTCGGAGCGACCGGTTCATTCCGGCAAGCGATACTCGGCCTGATCTTTTTCTTCATCGTTGGCAGCTTGATTCTGCTCTTCACCGATACGACCAAGGCGATCCATGAGGCAGGAAACCGTACTCCCGAGGAAGCGGAAAACTTATGACTTGGCTATAATGTGAGCATTACGGAGTGAGATAAAATAAAGTGATCGGAGACTCGGAAGATAGGATCGTAACAATTTTTGGCGGGTCGAAGTGCGGACCGGCCTCGGAAGAGTATCACGAAGCTCAAGAGATCGGGTTGCGGTTGGCGAAGGCCGGCTTTACGATCTGTACCGGCGGATATCTCGGCGTTATGGAAGCCGCGTCGCGCGGAGCCCGAGAAGCGGGCGGACGTGTCTTCGGCATCGTCATGAACCAATTCAAGTCCGAGCCGAATAGATACCTTACCGATAAGGTCGCGACCGATCACTTTTACGATCGCTTGCAGAATTTGATCACGCGTTCCGTTGGCTTTGTCGCGTTCCGCGGCGGCATGGGAACCGTTACCGAGGTATCGCTTGTCTGGAACAAATTGACGACGCGGGTCCTTGACCGGCGACCGATCG
>JANMUW010000103.1:0-4337 GCA_031392105.1 Acidobacteriota bacterium
TGGAACGATCCGTGACGGCTTTAACGCGGAGCTGGATGAGCTTCGCAGTATCTCTCGTTCAGCAAAACAGACCATCGCCGCATTTGAGGATCAGGAGAAAACGAGAACCGGTATTTCAACTCTCAAGGTTCGCTTCAATAACGTCTTCGGATATTACATCGAGATCTCGAAAGGCAACGCATCACGGGCGCCCGAAGACTACGAACGCCGTCAGACGCTTGCCAACGCGGAACGATTTACCACACCGCAGTTGAAGGAGTGGGAAGCCAAGGTTCTTGGCGCAGAAGAAAAGATAATTGCGCTCGAAGCATCGATCTTCAGCGATGTGCGCGAAACGGTGCGGGCTGAAACGCCAAAGCTTCAGTCAACGGCACGAGCTCTCGCGACGCTCGACGTCCTTGCGGCACTGGCTGAGACGGCGGCATCGCGCAATTACGTCGCACCGACGCTCCACGACGGTGATGAGATTGAGATCAAAGCCGGCCGTCATCCTGTGGTCGAAGCAAGCTTGCGCGATTCGTTCGTTCCGAACGACATGTATCTGAACAATTCGACAGATCGTTTGCTGATAGTCACCGGTGCGAACATGGGTGGTAAGTCGACGATCCTCCGCCAGATAGCTTTGACACAGATCATGGCCCAGATCGGCTCGTATGTCCCCGCATCGTTTGCTCGTTTGCCGATCATCGATCGGATTTGGACCAGAGTCGGCGCATCGGATGATCTTGCGTCGGGCCGTTCGACGTTCATGGTCGAGATGACCGAGACCGCCGCGATACTTCATAACTCCACGCCGCGAAGTTTGATCCTGCTTGATGAGATCGGACGCGGAACATCGACGTTCGACGGTCTTTCCATAGCATGGGCCGTGGCAGAATATCTGCACAATTCACCGGAGCACTCGGCGAAGACGCTTTTTGCGACTCATTACCACGAGCTGACCGAGCTTGCCGAGAATCTTCCGGGTGCGAAGAATTATCAGCTGACGGCGACCGAACACGATGGCGATGTCGTGTTCCTTCACAAGCTTCAAAAAGGAAAGGCTTCGAAATCTTACGGTATCGCCGTCGCGCGTCTTGCCGGATTACCTGTCTCGGTGATCGAGCGCGCGAAAGATGTATTGAGTCGTCTCGAAAGGTACGAGCTTGCGGTTTTCGCAGATGAGAAAAAGAGCGGCCTCGGCGCTGCGGCTGCTGCGAAAGTTGCTTCGCAGGTTTCCCTCTTTGCTATGTCTAACGAGAGCGCGATCGATGAGCTCAGGTCGGTCGAGATAGATGATCTTTCGCCGGAAGAAAGCAAGGCCTTCCTGCATCAGATGAAACGTAAGATCATCTGAAGATTCAGTGGTGTGCACTTTGAAAAAGGGCTGATTTTTGTTCCGCTTTATTCCGTGCTTTCCGTGTGTTCGGTGGTTCTTGCCCTGGAAGATAACCGCGGAATACACCGAAAACACGGAGAAGACGCGGGTAAGAAAGTCAGCGTATATCCAACGCATGTCTTCATTAACAATCGAACAAAAGATCGGTCAACTTTTCTTTATCGGAGTTCCGGGGCCGGAAATCGACGACAAGACTCGCGATCTTCTCGACGAGATCCAGCCCGGAGGTGTCTGCCTATTCTCGCGTAACATTCGCGAACGCCGGCAGACGCGTGATCTGCTAGACGCGATACGCGAGGCCTCGATCACTGATCCATTTCTTAGCGTCGACCAGGAAGGCGGTCTCGTCGATCGCCTCAGGCGCGTCGTTACCCCGATGCCCGCGCCGAATGCAATTCGCACCACCGATCAAGCGGCGGCGTTCGGCAAGATAGTCGCGGAGACGCTTCGAGTAATCGGATTCAACATGAACTTCGCCCCGGTTGTCGATGTGGTCGACGCGGATCGAGAAAGATTTTCTAACGGATTGCATTCGCGTGCATTCGGACGATCAAAGGAGGACGCGACGGATTTTGCGTCTGCGTTTCTGACAGCGATGCAAGATGCAGGCTGTGTCGGGTGCATAAAGCACTTTCCTGGTCTGGGTGCGTCTGAGGTCGATTCGCACAAGGAGCTTCCATCCGTTTCGGTTTCCGAATCGGAGTTCTCGGAGATAGATCTTTTTCCATATCGATCGCTCTTGAGCGGCGGAGATGTTAAGAGCGTGATGGTCGCTCACGCCGCTTTTCCGGCCATTCGCTTGCAGGAAGCAGATCAAAATGGCAAACTTTTACCGTCTTCGCTAAGTCCCGCCATTGTCTCAAAACTTTTACGAGGTGAATTTGGATATGACGGGCTTGTACTGACCGACGATCTCGAGATGGGTGCGATCGTTGACAATTACGGTATCGGCGAAGCGTGCAAGATGGCAATTTCTGCCGGCGTCGACATGTTGGCGATATGTGCCGGCGTCGATGCGATCAAGGAAGGACACGCGGCCATCACGGACGCGGTCGGAAAGAAAGAGATCACCGAGGATCGGCTCGATGAGTCGATCGCGAGGATCTCTGCAGTAAAGGCTACGCTCAACGACCCATTGCCGTTTGACGATGAGCGGCTCAACTCTCTCTCTGATGAGATCGCCAAATTCACCGCGAGTCTCAAATAGAAACACGGAGGACCTACCAATTTGCGCAATATCCTGCTCTTAAGTTTTGCCATTGTTCTAACGTTCACGATCTCGTGCCGAAGGACGAACACGGAATTCGTGACAGTCGCTCTTCCCGAAAAATTTACCACCCTCGATACTTTAACGAGTACGGGTTCTGACTCGGCGGCGGACCGCGTGCGAAACTTGATCTTTAACACGCTGGTTAGGAAGAACGAATCGTTTGACTATGTCGGCGAACTTGCAAGTGACATCACCGTTTCGCCTGATGGCATGACAGTGACGTTCAAGTTAAGAGACAACGTAAAATTTCACAACGGAAAAGCATTTACATCGGCGGATGTGAAATACACCTTCGATGAACTTTTCAAGAGCAATAGTTATAAATCGAAAGCATTTTTTGACACCGAGCCCATCGGCAAAACTGATGCTGCACCTGATGCGAGCAAGACACCAACCGCCGCAAATACAAACGCGAACGCTGGACAAAAACCCGCGGAAGAGCCGAAGACCAAAAGCGTCCCGCATATAGTTTCAATCGAAACTCCCGATCCGGTGACCGTAGTCATCACGGTGGCAAAGCCCGCGCTAAAGAATCAGCTGCTATCGAATCTCGTCGCGATCCCGATCATCCCCGAAGCAACTGTGGGCCAGCAGAAGGACCAACCGGTAGGTTCCGGCCCCTTCAAATTCGTAAACTTCGATCAGTCGCAGAACATCGTCGAGCTCGCCGGTAATGCTGAATACTGGGAAGGCGCTCCGAAAGTTCAGAAGCTCCGACTGAAGACCGTTACGGATGCAAACTCATTGCAGGCTGAGCTCCAGACCGGCGGCGTCGATATAGCGCCGAACCCGTCTAATTTGCCGCCCGATAGCATCCGATCGCTCGGCTCGAGCCCGACCTTAAAAGTCGAACAGTCCGACGGCTCGAACATTCAATATCTTGTTTTTAATACGGAGTCATCGCAGCTCGACAACGCAAAGCTACGCGAAGCGATCGGCTACGCGGTGGATCGTCAAAAGATTGTGACGGAGCTTCTCTTCGATCAGGCGAAAGTCGCAAACTCTATCCTTCCGGAACAATCCTGGGCATATACGCCTGGAATACAATACAAATACGATCCGGCGAAAGCGAAACAATTGTTACAGGAAGCCGGCTATAAGAACGAGCCGATCGTTTTTAAGTACAGTGCCGGAAATGCGTATGTGAACCAATACGCGCAGGTCATCCAGAGTTCGCTTACAGATGTCGGGATCAACGTCCAGATCGAAACGCTGGAGGTCAACACGATCAGGCAGCAGCTTGCCCAGGGGCAGTTTCAGATGTTCACGGGCGTTTGGATCGGCGGAAACCAGGATCCGATCTTTCTTCGCGATCTGTTCACTAGCGGCAAGATCCCTGGCGGCGCCGTTGCGTGCTGCAATCGAAGCCGCTACAAAAATAGGGAGCTGGACGAAATTCTCGCGAAAGCCGTGGACGCGACCGATCGTGAAACGGCGAAGGCTCTGTACATAAGAGCACAGGAGATCGTCAGCAACGAGATGCCGCTCTTCCCTCTCTGGTACCCGGCGAATCTGGTTGTTGCGAATAAGCGGATCGGCAACATCAATAGGTTGCGTTCGATCACGTTGCGGCGCTCGTTGCCGTCTTCGAGGTAAATGGCGTGGCCCTTGATGTCGTGACAGACGTTGTCGGTGACGAGCAGTCCACTGCTGCCGTGGACGGCGATGCAGCGCTGGCTGCTGTTCCAG
>JANMUW010000133.1:0-14248 GCA_031392105.1 Acidobacteriota bacterium
CTCGTCGGCGATCTCGTCCCCGCGCATCTCGGCGTCGACGTTGCGATCCCGCAAGAGTATATTTCCGAAGCAAGCCAACGCTTGCGGACCTACAAACGAATCTCTTCGGCCGAATCCGAAGAGGCGCTCATGCATATTCACGCTGAGATCGAAGACCGCTATGGCCGCATACCGGAACCCGTCGAGAATCTATTTGCATACGGAAGGCTCCGCAAGACCGCAGAGCAAATACTTGTCGTATCCATCGATCGGGCCGGCGGTGGCGTCGCGATCAAGCTGAGTCAGAATGCGAAGGTCGATCCCGACAAGCTAAGGAACTATTTATCGAGGAACGAGGGTGCGAGCTTTTCGCCAAGCGGGATATTACGCGTGGATAGCGGAGAGGATGGCCCGATACGAGTGGCGAGGGCAGCGTTGGAAGAAATACGAATGTAGGTGCGGTAGAATCGGTGGATTAAAGAATCAGATCGACGGCATTCCCTAACCGTTACTCGCCGGTGCAGTCGCCGTACTCATTGAAATCGCAAACGAAGAGGCTGGGTGAATATTCTTTTGTCAGCTTGCGGGTCTCGAGCCAGATTACGGAGTTTCGATAATTCTCTGCCGTCCACCCAAGACGCTTTCGATTCTTCCATACAAACTCGTAGGCTTCCCTTTCGTCCTTTCCCTTGAGGTGCTGTGCTTCATGCAGAAGAATCGCTGAGCGCTCAATATCGTCCACCGTGTAGGTAAAAAAATCCGGATAGAGTGTTGCGATCTCAAACGGAAAATTCGTGGCTGCGTATGCGCTCTCTTTTGCAACAGATGCGTTTAGCCAATTATCATTGGCACGAAAAACGGTGAGATATTTCAGGAGGAAAGCTTCGTCAGAAAACCCGCGCTGCTCGAGATGCATGATCGCGATTTGGACGCGGCGATTCTCATCTCGACCGAGGGATTTAGCGGAAAGCACCAATGAGCCGTAAAAACCAACCACGGCCGCAACGAGAACAAGCAAACAAACCGCGGCTCGTTTCGCGAGCGACGAGTTGAGAAAACCGCGATTTGGCGATATATTCTCACTTTCGCCGAGCCCCGAGCCGCATCGGATGCAATCTGGAGCAGTTGGGTAGTTGATGAGGCCGCACTGAGTACATTTTCTGTTCATTATGGCGAGCTCGGGTGTAGAACAAACCCGATAGTAATAGAAAGCGATAATATTCGAGGTTTTCTACTTATGTCGTCCATGAGAATTGCCAAGAAACGCGAATGTGTTTGGCTGCATCAAAGGGCTTGAACGTTTTTAGCGGGATTTACTTAATTATTTCTTTTCAACGTATTTTCAGGAGTAATCGATGAGAGTTTTTGGTTTGTTTCTCTTTTTGCTCGCTTTATGTCTTGTGAGCACCTCGGCAGGATCGGCGCAGGAGACTGAAGAGCGTGTTGTAGACGAGGTCGTTGCAGTCGTCAACGAGGGCGTTATTACGCTTTCAAAGGTAAAGCGTGAAGCAAACGGGATCGTCGAAGCAGGCGTCCAGCAGGGTAAGGTTCGCGAGAACATGCAGCGTGAAGTCGAAGAAAAACGGGGCGAAATGATCGCTAATCTGATCCACGAGGAACTTATAGTTCAAAAGGCCAAGGATCTTGGTTACGACGGTGAGATCGACGCGAACGTCAACCGGCGCTTCGCGGACATAATGAAACAGTACAACATGAAGACGCTCGACGCGCTGTATCAGGAGATGCAGAAGACGGGCGTCGACCCGCAGGAGATCCGCGAGGTGTGGAAGAAGCAGGCGACCCGCGACATTATCATGCAGAAAGAGGTGGACTCAAAGCTTTACTGGGGTTCCAGCGGAAAAGAAATAAAAGACTATTACGAACAGCACAAAGCAAAATTCACCAAACCCGAAACGGTCACCGTCAGCGAGATCTTCCTCAGTTTTGCAGGTAGGGACGAAAACACTGTTCGTGAGAAAGCAACTAAGTTAGTAGCTCAACTCCGAGCGGGCGGAGATTTTGATACGCTCGCCAAAGAAAACTCTGATCCGGGAGTGGTCACGCAGGGTGGAAAGCCGGAGAAGCTTAGGGTGGCCGACTTATCGGCTCTTTTGACGGGGGCGCTCAAAGACGTGAAGATCGGCGGCTATAGCGATCCGATCTCTGCCGAGCAGGTTGGAGTCGTGGTACTTCGTGTTGATGCTCGTGAAAGGGCGACCGGCGAATCTTATTTTGACGAACAAGCAGTTCGCATGGCGATTGTGGCTGAAAAGGCACCTGCGGAACGCAGGAAGTTTCTGGCGTCGCTTCGAGCTGAATCGTACATAAAGATCAGCGATAGTTACAGGCCGTTGGTTTCCCCGATACTTTTCGCCGAAGAACGAATGGAAAAGACCGAGGCAAAGCCGGGCGATAAGACAGAAGTAAAGCCGGCCGGCAAGACCGAGGGTAAGCCGAGCAGCAAAACGGAAGGTAAGTCGAGCGGTAAATCGGAGAGTAAGTCGGTGAACAAGAAGGAAAAATAGGGATACCAAAGATCACGATAAGGCGAGCGGGTGAGAATTCACTCTCTCGCCTTTATATTTGCCCCCGATAACAGTTCCAATGCGTCTCGATCTGTTCCTCAAAACCAGCCGCTTGATACCGCGACGGAGCCTCGCCCAGGAGTTCTGCGACGGTGGCCTTATCAGCGTGAACGACACACCGGCAAAGTCATCCAAAGAGGTGAAAGCCGATGACGTGATCGAGATAAAACGCAGAAATCGTCTGACAAAACTTCTCGTCCTCGAGGTCCCTGCCACAAAGCAGGTATCAAAAAATTCAGCCGGCGAGCTTTACCGGCTGTTGGAAGAAACTGTCCTCGAAGATGACTTTTCTTAGTTCAGGATCTCGCTGACCGCCGTTTCATAAATCTCGACTCTGCGCTTGGCTCGCTTTACGTCGGGATGCTCGTCCTTGTAATTTCCCTGGAGCTTCCACAGATCCGATTCCAGCTCGACCTTCCGAACCATCAATTTGCCCAACGCCAATGTCAATTTCCCGGAATCAGCCGGCTTAACTCTCCCGATCCGCCCAAAATCACGCTCGATCAGGGCGAGAGCGTACCGAATCTCCTTTACCCTCGGAAAGTCGTTGGTGTATTCAATAACCAGCGATTCGAGTTCAGATAGAAGCTCCGTCTTTCTGAGGAGAAGCTCCGCGTAGGCCGGTGTTGCGGCCGCGATATTCCCCGATACCTTTGTCGGATCCGGCTTCTTGGCGTCAGAAGTTTGGCCCAGCAAAGGTGCCGCGAATACGAGTAGTAATAGGATCAGCGCATATCCCATGTAATCGAGTGATGGCTTCATTACCTTGCGTCGACGTCGAACGTCTTATCATCCATTGCCTGATTGAACGAAAACTCGTTAAGCGTGTACGCCCATTCGACCTCACGCGTTCCGCGCTGTCCGGTCTCGGAGTAGTTGAGCTTGTAAGTATGAGGCAGCGTCAGGCCCTTTTCGGGGCGAAAGTCACTATATGTCTCAATCACCTTTAATTTCGTCTCACTAAAGCCAGCAGACTGGTCGGGTCCGACACCAATGCCCGCTGAAGCCGTACGTTTATATTCCGTACGCGCGTGTCGAAACGTGTCCTTTTCGAAGAAGAGGGTAATTCCGACATCGCTCCCGCCCTTGGGTGTGTATTCGAGCGTGTAATACTCCTTACCATCCATCTTCTTGGGGCCACCGACTGAGAGCTTAACCTTCTTGCCCGCGATGTCGTTAAGAGCCCACGAAGACGACAGCGTCCCGCCCAGCAAGCTATCGCGGAGTACTAATTCGTTCGCATCAACGAAGTTCCCGAAGTAAGAGCGGAGCCCGTTCATCACGGCCGCTACCTTTGATTTGGATCCGTTGAAACTGAACCGTTCGCCGGGATAATCACTCGCATTTAGACTCAGTCCAAAGAAATTCTTGGGCCCTGCCGACGCTATGACCACACGTCCCACTGCATTCTGGTTTTTTTCCGAAATAAAGGTTACGACCGCGTCGCCTACTGCCATTTGAGATTTAACTGATGACCGAGCTTCAGCCGTTCCGACGGAATCGAGGTGCTTGGCGATCAACTCCTCCGGCTTCATTTTTTGAGCCTGAGAGATCGATGAGGCAAGAAAAAGCAAAACGAAACTTCCAAGTAGGTTTCGAGCAAAACGAGTCATAGAGTTCTCCAGGGTTGTAAAATAATATCTTCCGGTGTTTACGCCGAATAAGCCGTGACACCTTGGGGTTGAGTGAAAGCGTCGCACGAATCGATGAAGCATTCATCCGCTTCAACGCGGCCATCGCCGTATTCGGCACCGACCTCAAGCGTGTTGAAATACGTCGTGATGTTGTCCAGGATCTCATCCGCCGAGTGCGAGTGGTAAAGCGTCTGTCGGAACTGTGCTCCGCCCACCAGGCCTTTCGTAAATTGCCCGGCGAGTTGTTTCATTTTTCCGAGAGCGGGAAGCTCCGGCATTTCTTCACGGCACATTCCAAAGAATTCGAGAAGTACGGATTTCTTTTCCTCAAGGTTCGGCTGATAGATCTCACGTCCCGCGATCGCATCAGCAAACTGCCGGAAGATCCACGGGTTCTGCATTGCTCCGCGACCGATAAGGATCCCATCGGTGCCTGAATCGCGCCACCGGCTGAGGCCGCCCTCGATCGTGGTGATATCGCCGTTGCCCGAAACCGGAACCGAAACCGCTTCCTTCACCTGCTTGATAAGCTCCCAGTTAGCTAAGCCCTTGTAGCCCTGATCGCGGGTCCGGCCATGAACTTGAATGTGTTCGACGCCACATTGCTCGGCCATCTTCGCGACATCGACGACATTGATGGTCGATTCTGAAAATCCGGTACGGACTTTAAGAGTCAAGGGAATGCTGATCGCTTTCTTGATCTCCTTCAAGATCGTTTCCAAACGCGGGACGTCTTTCAGAAGGCCTGAGCCACCGCCATTCTTCACGACCTTTGGAGCCGGGCATCCGCAATTAATGTCGAGAATGTCCGCGCCCACATCCTCGGCCATCTCGGCTCCCAGGACCATTCGCTCCGGCTGGCCGCCGAATATCTGCACCGCGTATGGCCGCTCTTCTTCATCGAAGCGCATCTGACGCTTTGCTTTCGGATTCCCTCGCGTCAAGCCTTCGACCGAAATAAACTCCGACACGACCAGACCGACACCGCCACGCCGTTTGATCAAACGGCGAAATGTGTAATCGGTTACGCCCGCCATTGGTGACAATATAAGCGGCGGATCGATGTCGATGTTTCGTATCTTAAAAGGTTTCACTACTTCTTACTGTCTATACTGCGGCACGTCTACGTTCGGAACTTTCTTTTTCCGATTTTTAATAACGAAGATTAGGCCGATCAAAAACACAAATAACGAGAATATCAGGAACAAAGCTCCGGGAATTATGCCATACATAGCTTCTTCCCAACTCGTATGCGGACCGTTAACTATCGGAAGCGCAATTGAAACTCCTGTCACGGCGAATCCCAAAAGTACGCCCAAAATGCCGAGAACAAGTACGATTTTCCAAAACATAGATTCCCCTTTCTCAAGAATGGTTGGAACAAAGCGGCCCTGTGAAGATTATCACAGCTTTGTCCCCGGTCGTTATCGCGGCAACGTGTACTAAAAATTAAGGCTAGCCGGTTTGAATTAATTCCGTTTCGGTGACTATAATTCGCAGGATTTCACTTTTGCAATCATTGCAATCATCGATTTTCGGAGAGTACGGCGTTCGCGGGTTTGGTAGCCTGGATGTTAGACACTTTAAGAAAACGATTACAAACCCAAATCGTCAATCTCAATTTTAGCTTTCTAAACTTCACCCGAAAGTATTGCGGCAATCTACATACTTGCCCTATTTCTAAGGCCCTAGTATAAGGAGAAGAAAACATGTTGAGTGGTAAACCTTCAAGACAAACGAAGTGGTTTTCAAGACTCGTATCCGTATTCGCGTTTTTGATCTTGTTATCCGTCGGTGCATTCGCACAAGACATAACCTCGGGCACGATCCAAGGTACAGTGACTGACGAGCAAGGCGCCGTTGTACCGGGCGCGACGGTCGAAGCTCGGAACGTCGATACAAACTTTAGCCGAACATTTACAACCGATTCCGACGGACGATTCACTCTCCTCTCAATGCCTCCGGGCCGTTACGTCGTGTCGGTGTCGAAAACGGGTTTTTCGAAGGTTAACGTGGAAAACGTCGAACTGACGGTGGGCCGGCTTTTATCGCTGGATGTTCCGCTCAAGGTCTCCGGGGTTGCCGGCGAGGTGACGATCACGGCCACACCGACCATTGATACGGCGAAGACCGAGTCGAGCTCGACGATCAATGAAGCCGCGATCAGCAACACGCCTATCCTCGGCAGAAAATTTGAAGACCTATTGACCTTGACTCCGGGCGTCAGCATTACTCAGGGGCCTGATGGAGACGAGATCAACTTCGCCGGGCAACGAGGGATCTTTAACAACGTCAGTCTCGACGGTGGAGATTACAATAACGGATTCTTCGGCGAGCAGGCCGGCGGACAACGCGCGGCGATCGATATCGCACTCGATGCGGTAAAAGAATTCCAGGTCATTGCTACTGGTGCAGGCGCCGAATATGGCCGGACCGCTGGCGGGATCATAAACGTCATCACGAAATCGGGGACTAACGACGTCCACGGCAGCGCATTCTTCAGCCTGCGAAATGAGGCACTCTCGTCCGACACCTCGGACGGAAAACCGCTCGAAGGATTTCATCGCGAGCAGTTCGGCGGAACTATCGGTGGCCCGATCGTTAAAAACAAGGCGTTCTTTTTCTTTGCACTGGAAGGTATACGCGAGAATCTCACGCGTCCAAACCTAAGTGAACAAGTGGGTGGGACGGCGTGCGCGATCCCCAACCCGACAATCGGCGCGAATGAAGGGGCGATAATCGCCAACCCTGATTGCCAGCGGCTCGCGCTCTTGAATTTCTTCAGAACCACCCGCAGTCAGGAAGAAGGCGTTCCGATCGATCGCAAGGTCTCGAACACAGCGTTCCTCAGCAAGTTCGACTGGGAACTGAACGATAGCAACAAAATAGCCGCATCCTATAACTTCGATTACTCCAAAAATACAAATCAGACTTTCGACGTCCCGACATACGGGGTTTCGGCAAACGGAACCGAGGGCCCATCGAAAATAAACGTATTCAACTTTAACCTCTATTCAACGATCTCTCCGACGATCGTAAACGAGGGCCACTTTACATATTCGCGTGAAGAGCGTCCCCGTGCCGCAACAGAGTCCAACATTCCGGCCGATACGGCAATGGGATTTGGAACGACGTTTCGTTTCGGTAATCCTTTCTTCCTGCAGCCAGGCGTAGATGAAACCTTCTGGCGAACGCAGATCCGCGACAATCTGTCGGTCATCAAGGGTTCGCACAATTTCAAGTTCGGCGCCGAATGGATCCACAGCTTGAACGACCAGGTTTTCCGCGGTTTCTTCACGGGGCGTTATATCTTTAGCAGTGTAAATGGATTTCTCCGTTACGCATCGCCGGCGGCCGGTGGTGGTTTTGGTCCCAACGCCCAGCTTTGTGCGAACGGAACGTGGGTAACTGCGGGCCCGCCTTTCAATCAAACGTGTCCGGCCGACGGCAAAGGTGGCACCCCAGGTGCAACGCCATTACTATTGTTTCTGCAGGGCGCGGGTCCGGCAGGTCCGGCCACGGATGCCGCGGGAGCCTCAAAGATCACAAATGAGGACTTTGCGTTGTTCGCACAGGACAAATGGCAGATCACCCCGAACTTTACGCTGAATTACGGACTGCGTTGGGAAGCCCAGATATTTCCGGATCCGACGGTCGATCCGGCCGCGACTGCATACGGAATCCTGCTCGGCACACCGGGTTTCACGTCAGATGGAACTATTCCGAATGACTTAAGCATGTGGCAACCGCGGATCGGGTTCGCCTGGGACGTAGCCGGCAACGGGCGTTCCGTGGTGAGATCAAGTTTTGGAATATACGGTGCTCGCCAAAACATGTTGACGCAGGTGTCAGCGATCACCACGAACGGTGTCCAGCAGCAGACCATCGCAGCAGGTCCATTCAATAATATTCGTCCTGTCTGGCCGAATATCGTCACCCCAACCGCAGGTACCTGCGCGGGACCACTCGGAGTGAACCCGTTTCCGTGTTTCACAGGCGTCCACGTTTTTGATAGCGAATATAAGAATCCGCGGATCTACACCTTTAACGCCGCCTTTGAGCAAGAGGTTGCGCCCGACTGGGCCCTCTACTTCGATTTCACTTACTCGAAGGGACGGCACCTGACGAGATTTCTCAATCCAGGTCGAGATCCTTTCTTCACCTTCGCACCGTACCTCGGCGACGCCTTCTTCCACACGTCGGTCGGCGAGTCGGAATACTACGGCTTTACTACAGGGATTCGGAAACGATTTAGTAGTAAGTTTCAGCTCGAAGGGAATTACGTCTACTCGAAGGATAAGGACGACGATTCTAATGAACGTGACCCATTTACGGACCGTTCTTTCGATCCGTTCCGTCCCGAACTCGATTATGCGTTGTCGGATCGGGATATCACCCACAAGTTCAATTTCTTTGCATTCTTCGAACTGCCATGGAAGTTCGAATTTTCTCCGAGAGTACAGGCTCGGACGGCTCAGCCGGCGACGCCCCCTGTTCGCACAATTGACAACCGCAACACGCTCCGGAAAGACAATGAGTATTTTTCATTCGATTGGCGGATCGCCCGGCCGATAAGTTTTACCGAGTCGGTCAAGCTGATCCCGCAGCTCGAAATGTTCAATACTTTCAACAACGACAACTTCGTCAACTCGCTTTCGGGTGCGGGAAATCAGAATTCGATAACGGCCCCAAGCTTGTTCAACTTCGACGGCTTCCTGAGGCAAGGTATCGGGGATCCGAGGCAGGTACAACTTTCGTTGAAGTTGATTTTCTAGACGAGCATTAGGCAAACGCAAAAAGGCGCGAAAGAGGAATTTCCTTTTTCGCGTCTTTTTGCGTCTTTCGCGGGAATAGTTCTTATGAACTAACTCTTCGTCAATTCGACCCCGGTCGCGTCGAACGAAACTTCTGTCACAGTTCCATCTGCGTTCCGGTTCTCGAACTTGGCACCGTCGTCATTGATCAGGTGATCGACGTGCTCCTTGCTAAGCGTCTTCGTCTTGAACACGCCCTGAGCTTTGACCTTCATCCCTGCGGCATTGAGAGGAATGAAGAAAGCGTGATCGCCGAATGTTACACGGACGGACTTCCCGCCTTGTTTTGAAGCCATCTCCATCCAGCAGCCTTCCTTCTTGCAGGAACGGACGATGACGCCGTCGACCGCGACCGTCTTTCCAGCGAACTTGTCTGGCGACGCAAGAGCTTTCTCGAGTGAGACCTTTTTCGTTCCTTTTGCAAGGGCCGCCCCGCGCGTAATCATCGCGCCGCTCTTTAATTCAACCGAAGCGTTCTGTTCGTTCTTCGCGACCGGCTCGCCTTTGCTGTTCATTTCGCCTTGCGCAAAGGTAACAAGTGAGGAAGTGAAGACTAATCCGACAATAAGAAATATTTTTTTCATACGAGCAATTTTAGTTTGTTTGATAAACGACTTTTCCATCGACAACGGTCAGCATAATTCTCACATCGACAATCTTCGCATGACCGATCGTAAAAATATCATCCGACAAAATAACAAAATCCGCCAGTTTGCCCCGTTCGATAGTTCCCTTCTCTTTTTCCTGGAATTCGGCATAAGCCGAATTCAACGTATATGCACGAACTGCGTCAAACACCGAAACTGCTCCATGCGGAGCAGTTGCGGCGGCGTGTATTCCGAGCATCGGATTCAAGTCGACCATTGATGCGTCTGATCCAAAAGCAACGATGGCCTTCTGCTTGAGCAGCGAGCCGTAGCGGCTTCCATTGCTGCCTTCAAAAAGGAATGGCTGCATCGACGCTATCAGCTTTGAGTTTGCAAATCGCGGCAGGTCGGCCTCATCGGCGTTGTGCGCGTGCTCTACGCGAAAGCGCCTGTCGCGTAGTCCGTTCGCCTTCGCCGCTTTTTCGAAAGCCCCGAGGACGATACGGTTCGCCGAAACTCCGATGGCGTGTATCATGACCTGCAGCCCCGCTTTATCCGCAGCAATGACCTCACGCAGCAACGCCGGTTTCGACTCATCGTCGCCGTCCGAGAAACTTTTCAAACATCCGTCGGTCACCATTTCGCCCGCCATGTTCGGCAGACGCGACGACATCAACTTTTTCCAATCGCGCAACGGTAAACAATCATAGACACGCGTCTTGAGTTTTCCGCGACGCTGCAACTCGCGGTAAATCTCACGGCTGTCGTCCGAATGCATATCCTGAACACTCGTCACACCGAGAGACGCAGCGTAGTTCGTCGCGGTTTCAGCGACCTCGATCCAATTGCGTGTGTGATCAGACGGCACTGCCGCGGCGATCCTTCTCAACGCCGAACCGCTCACGATCCCGCTGGTTCGATCGACATCCGGGCTGTCGTCTTTAAATCCCGCAAGCTTTAATGCCGGACCATTAGCAAAAGCCTTCGTGATATCCGCGCCATAAAGAAAAATCGGATTGTCCGGAGTGACCGCGTCAATCGACCCTTTTGACGGTTCCCAGTTATCATTTGGAAAATGCCCGCCGAGGATCCACCGGCCTTTCGGCAGAAACTTAACGTGGCGCGATATGCGCGCCGTCATTTCGGCTCCGCTTTTTACGCCGCGAAGGTCGAGCGTCGAAAAAGTGTTGCCGATCGCCATGAAATGAACATGTGCATCGTTGAAGCCTGGTAAGACAAGTCGGCCGTGAGCGTCAATGACGCGCGTTGATGGACCGATAGATTTATTTATCAGCTTCGTGGAACCAACTGCGGTGATACGGTTTCCCGAAACTGCAAATGCCTCGGAGACGGCATTACTTGCCGTCATGGTTCGTACTTTCGCGTTGATGACGACGAGATCGGCTGACCGAAGTTGGGCTCTGGCAGAGTGATAGGAATAGAGTATTAGGATCGTGATCGATAACAGCCTAAGAGCGGGGGCGAGCCGCCCTTCCGGACTTGCGAAAGAATCCAAAATCTTAAGGTAAACCCTACGTGATCACTGGAAATTTTGAAGGACCAATTCGCGAACCAAAGCACGCAAGTTCGGAAGGGCGGCTCGCCCCGCTCTTCGATCACTCGGACTTCTGAAACACAACTTTCCCGTCGACGACCGTAACGAGGATCTTAGCGTCCTTGATCTTCACCGGATCGATCGTGAAGATATCGTCGGAGACGATCACAAAGTCCGCGAGCTTGCCCACATCAAGCGTACCCTTCACCGATTCCTGAAACTCGGCGTATGCCGATCCCCATGTGAATGCTCGGACCGTTTCTTCAACCGTGATCTTCTGCTCAGGGATCCAGCCGTTTGGGTTTTTATCGTCCAATGTCCGCCGCGTAACCGCGGCATACACTCCGAACAAAGGATCGAGCGGGGCAACGGGTGAGTCCGATCCGAACGCGAGAACAGTTCCGGAGTCGAGCAAAGAACGAAACGCATAGGTTCCCTTCAGACGCTTTTCATCGAGCCGCTTCCACGCCCAACGTCCGTCATCGATGATGTGGAACGGCTGCATCGAAGCGACAACTTTCTGCGATCCGAATCGCTTGATGTCCTCCTGCCGCAGATGCTGCGCGTGCTCGATACGGAAGCGGCGGTCCCGAGCACCGTTCGCCTGTTCGGCCTTTGCAAAATTATCCAGTATCGTCGCGTTCGCACGATCGCCGATCGCGTGAATGTTGATCTGAAGTCCGGACTTATCGGCGGCCGCGATCATCTCGGCCATCTTAGGAATTTCGTCGGATGCGAGGCCGGTCGAATTCGGTGAATCGAGATACGGCTCGAAAAACCATGCGGTCGTCGACCCAAGGCTGCCATCGGCATAGCCCTTAAGGCACCCGACGCGGAGCATTGCGCTCCCGAACGCATAGCGGACTCCGGCATTCTGCCATCGCTTAAAGTCGGACAAGGGTGAGCACGCGTAGACGCGGGTCTTTAATTTCCCCTGCCGCATCAGTTCCTGATACACACCGACGTCGGTGCCGGCCGACATGTCCTGCACACTCGTCACGCCGAGACTCGCTGCGTATTCAGTCGCCGCCTGCGCAGCCTCGAGCTTTTCATCGAACGTAAAATCAGGGATCGTTTTTGCAACGTACATCATCGCTGCGTCTTTGAAGATCCCGGTCGGGTTGCCGGCCGCATCGCGTACGATCTCACCGCCCTCGACATCTTTGACGTTCTTGTCGACCTTTGCGAGGTTCATCGCAAGCGTATTCGCGAGCGCCATATGACCATCCAGCCGATCGATGAAAACCGGATTGTCCGGAGTCGCTGCGTCGATCATCGCCGCTGTCGGAAGATTGTTTGGCGTCCAATTCTCATGATCCCATTTTCCACCGAGTATCCAACGGCCTTTGGGAAGCTTTGCCGCGAACGCCTTTATACGCTCGACAAACTCCTTCGGGTCTTTCGCGGAGCGGAGGTCGACCGACGAGAGTTGAATTCCTGATTCGAGAAAGTGAACATGAGCATCGTTGAATCCCGGAATCACGAGTTTGCCTTTGGCGTCGATGACGCGCGTCTTTGGACCGATTAACCCTTTCGTGTCCGCGTCGCTTCCAATCGCGATGATCTTGTTACCGAGGACGGCGATCGACGCCGCCTGTTTTTGCGAGGCGTTCATCGTGTGGACGTTGGCATTAACAACGACAAGTTCAGCCGAGAACGTTTGGCTTGATGCCGGGACGTAAAGGGTTAGAAGTAGCGTAAGCAGACTCAATTTTCTTTTCATGTTTTTAATAGATAGAAAACGAATATTCGAGTACTCTTTGCACGGCGATCGGCTGACGATTCTTTTCCGCCGGAAGGAACTTGATCCTCATCGCTGCGAAGACGACCTGTCGAAACAGACCCTGCGGCAGACTCTTCAAAACCTCGATCCGGGGAACGTAGCCGTTGGGCGCGAGCTCCAGGCGGAGCTGAATCGAACCCTGGACGTTCTTCTCTCGCGCAGCAACGATGTAATGCGCCTTCGGCTTGCTGCCGATCACGAGCAACTTGTCATCCGGAGCAGGAGTCGCAGGCTTGTCAACAGGCGGTGTCGACTGCATCGGAGCGACATCCTTCGTCCGTATATCGACCGGCGTGACGTGGAGCTTAGATAAACGTGTGAATTCGGGGGACGCACTCTTGGACCCCTTGGCGAATCTTAACGACTCGAAGAAATGCTTCATAACCGGGGTTTCCGCTTCGCGAGATAACGCACTAACAACGTAGATAAATTCTTTCGACCTGAAACACCGGCTTACAAAATAAGATTGGTCGTTTTTCCTTACAAATTCCTTTACTTGAATCCCTTTGAAATCGACGTTCTTGAGACCGATACCTTTATAGACGGCTGATTTGGCCAAAGGATCGAGAGCGGAAGAAGTTCCCCGATACACTTCGAAGCTCACGAGCGTCCCATCGTGGAAAGCGTTTACAAAATTGACGTCGCGTAAACGGAAATCCGTGCCGCCCTCACTAACTTGGAACCCATCGCTGTCGTAGAAATACGAAAAGCTTTCGGGAACCTCAATCGAAAATTCGCCATTGTCTGTTTGAAGACGCGTCCATTTATCTGACGGAGTCGGTTGAGCGATGGCCGCTTGGGTGAAGATGAAAATTACACCGAGGATGAAAGCGATGGGTGACTTCATTTCTTTGGATCTTCGCGTTTCGCAAAATAGATTTTTCCGGATTTCTCGTTCTTCGGGATTGCCGGTGTGAATTTCGCCCAATAAGTCAGCAGAACTTTTTTCCCTTTTTCAGTTTTCTTTTCGAGCGTGAAAAGAGGATCGCCGGTCGTGTATGGCTCGAACATGTTGTCCTCGCCATAGCTTTGGAAGTAGACCATCAGTTTCGCACCTTCAGTTTTCACCGAGCAAACGAGATCAGTGGAGGTTTGATAACCGTTGCTCTGAAATCTCGCGACCAATCCTTCGCCGCTGTCAAAAACGTTGAGTTCATGCGCGATGAAGATCGTTGCACCGCCGGCGTTCTTGCCGCCATTCTCGTCGAAACCGTACGAACCTTTCCAGTCGTATTGAGCGTTTGCATGCATCGAAAAGATGAGCAAACCGAAGACGATGAACACGAACTTTGTCATGGTATTGCCGAAGTT
>JANMUW010000179.1:0-14144 GCA_031392105.1 Acidobacteriota bacterium
GGAGATAGAAAAGCACAATAGTCGTAGCCGTGGGGATCGCGGTTCGCATCGGACACCTCCGGTAAACTCTAAGAAAGATAACGCGACGAATTAGCACTTGATCGAAGTTTACTTCCCTGTTCGGTTTAATGGGTGATGCCGGCAAATCTTACGGCGTCCGTTTTTCTCTACCGCGGTCTTGCACTCAAAAGGGCAGGCTTCGTTCGATCGCAGCATACCTCGGATCGCTCCGGAGGAAGTCGAATTTCCCGAGAAAACGAATCCGGCTTACGGTTGCATCAGCTTCCTCAAGAGCTCTTCCAATCCAGTACAAAGTCAGTTCCCGATCTTTTACCGTCGCGGCGCGCATGGCGATAGTCATAGCCGGCAATCCGCCGGTTTGTTTTTGCGACGTCGATCGGATTTCTCCTGACTTTTTAGCCTCGATCGATTCGGCCAGCCAAAATCTGTTCGCTGCCTCAACTCCGTCGGCCTGCCTAACTGCATTCAAGCGGGCGGCAAACTCCCCGCCGCCTTCCAGCTCGAGCGCTCGAATCCTGGCAGCGAAAGCGCGTTCCTCATCACCGACCGCTTCGTATGCGGTGCCAAGCGACCACTTTGCAAGTGTAAGATCGGGATTCTCAGCCGCGGTCCTCTCCAAGTGCTCGATCGCCACGTCATGGTCTCGTAGGAACAGATGCGTTAGCCCAATATTGACGCTGACCAACGGTGAAAGCGGATCCAGCTCTCGCGCTTTTGTGAGCTTCACAAGCGCTTCCTCTTGACGGCCGACGATGTTGAGAAAATAACCGTAGCGCAAAAATGCATCCGCGTTGTTAGGATTTAGGTCGATGGCCCGGCGGAGGCTCGTCTCTGCACCTGTCCAGTTTCGTTCAAGTAAGAATTGGATGAACGCGTTAGAGACGTGCACTTCCGAAAGCTCGGAGTTGATAGAAAGCGCTCGCGCGATTTCCGTCCTCGCTCGGGGGATCGTCTCGTCTGCGGGTAAGATCCCGAGGTTAAATAGCATGACATTTGCGTCCGCGATTCGCGCATGTGCTTCGGCAAATCCAGGATCGAGCGCGATAGCCTGTTCATACAGCTCGATGCTCCGAGCTAATCCTGCCGGCGTATTCTGACTCTGATAAAAGCGCCCGCGAAGAAACCTTTCATAAGCTGCTGGATCGCCCGTGCCCTTTCCGGACAATGCGTCCGGAACCGCGCTACTCAACTCAAACGAAACTGTCTGAGAGATCTTCTGCGACAATGCATCCTGCAACGCAAAGATCTCATTGGCCGGTTCCTCGAACCGTTCCGTCCATATCTGGCGACCGGTATCGGTTCGGACCAACCGAGCATTAACACGAAGCCGGCCATTCGATTCTTGTATTGTGCCCTCAAGCACGGCGTCAACCTCAAGTTTCCTTCCAGTCTCGATCGAGTCGGCATAATCCGCAAACTGCACAACGGCGGCGGTCGGTCGGACAACGATTTGGTTCTGACGTCCAAGCTTTGTGATCAGTGCGTCTGCGAGTCCCATCCCGAGCTCCCTACCGCTGTCACCCTGCTCGTCGAGCGACCTGAAAGGAAGTACGGCGATCGATCTGATCTGCGGATCTGTTGTCCCGGTGCCGCGACCCGAATACCAAACCGCCACGCCCATTATGACGACGAGGCTGACAACGGCGGCGACCGCGATCAACGGCCCTGCCGAAATATGACGAGTTTTCGTCGGCAGGGTATCGATGGCGGAATTATCTATCGCAAAAGTGACCCGCTTGCTGATTCGCCTTTCGGCGATCACGGGCGATACGATTTCCGCTTCAACTAAGCGCAGGTCCGCCGAAAATCGATAGCCGTGCTTCGGGATCGTCTCGATAAACTGTTCGCCGTTCGCGTTGAGTATCTTCCTAAGTTTTGAAACTTGCTTGGCGAGATTACCCTCTTCGACGAAAGCGTCCTGCCAGACGGTCGACATCATTTTCTCTTTCGAAAGAGCTTTCCCGTTGTTCTCGACCAGCAGTAGCAACGTCTCGAATTCTTTCGCCGGCAGATGCATCGCGACTCCTTCGACACGCAATGTTTTCTCACTCGGATCGATGACGAACCTGCCGAACTCGTAAACAAATCTTTTGTTTTCCAACGATTCCATTCGAGTCAAAGAAAAGTCATAAAAAAGCCATGAAAATCGCAAGACCGGCTGCCCCGGTTTCGAAGATGATGAGCCCACCGGAAAGTTCGGGCACCGAAATCAATTCACGCAGGATGATTCTAACGCCGGAAAAACAACCGAAGCAAGATTTCTTGGGAAGCGAGGGCTTTTGCAAAAGATTTTGAGGAGAACCAATGATACCCAAATTTTCAGCGCTGCGGCTTACTTCATTCTTTATCTGGTTGTTGTCGACGATCCTGATTATCCGACCGACGCCCGGCTATGGGAGGCTCGGGGACCTAGCCCGACTACGGAAGCCAAGGCTGGCGATCAACAACGTTCGTTCTTCCGGTGGTGATAAATGGAAATAACTTTTGAAACTGAGGAAACTGTGGTCCTTCGTGAAGGCTCGAAGGTCTCCGTCTATCATTGCCCGAATTGCTGCCGAAGCGTTCTGATGGCCACACCACAAGCAGCAGCCTTTCTCTTGGGTGTGAGCGAGCGGCATATCTTTCAAATGCTTGAGGCAGATCTGCTGCACTTTACAGAGAACGGGAGGGTGCTGATCTGTCTCGAGTCCGCACGGGCTCTCGAAAAGGAAATGGAGTGAAATATTATGCGCAAAAACAATCTGCTAAGTGTCGCCGTGGTCGTTCTTGGAATCGGTTTGATCTGCGGCTCGGCTCGAGCTCAAGTCACTTCGTTCAGCTATCAGGGAAAACTCGACGAAGCGGGTGTTCCGGCAAACGGCCAGTATGATTTTCTGTTCAAGCTTTACCAGGTGCCCAGCGGCGGATCGCAGGTCGGCTCGGACTTTGTCCGCGACAATGTGCAGGTTACGAACGGCATATTCACGACGTTCATGAGCTTTGGAACGACGCCCTTCCTAACAAGTCCCCTGTACTACGTCGAGGTGGCCGTACGTCCCGGCGCCAGCACCGGAGTTTATACCGTTCTTTCGCCCCGAACGGCAATCCAAACGACTCCCTATTCGCTAAAGAGTTTCGCATCGGACATCGCGACAAACGCGACGCTTCTCGACGGCATTGGGTCAAGCTCCTTCGTGCAAACGGGCGATCCTCGACTGACCGATGCGCGTAACCCGCTTCCTAATAGTCCGAACTACATTCAAAACTCCTCAGGGCTCCAAGCGTCGGCGAATTTCAACGTTGGAGGCAATGGTACAGTGGCCGGCAATCTTTCAGCCGGAACGGTCCTGGCGAACTTGGTGTCGACAACCACACTTGGCGTAAACGGAAATCTGTCCATGAGCGGCGGCGGCAGCATTAGCGTCGACACCGGGCCGCGGGAGGGACGGTTCAATGAATCGTTGATGGTCTTCAACGATGTCGGTCAAACCAATGTGAGTACTGGAGTGACGACGGAAGTAACTAATCAGCTGATCAACATTGGAGCAAACACCGGTCGAGAAGGCCCGTTTCTGTCGAGTCGTGATGGCTTTTGGATGCGCTTTGATACTCGAGCCGGATTTAACGGAATCCATTTTTTTAAGAAAGCCTCCGGAACTGGAACGGAAACTGCGATGGTCACGATCGATCCGTCGGGCAACATGGGAGTCGGAGTGACCGCTCCCAGCGCGAAGCTCGAGGTTGCCGGAACGGTGCGTGTCGGAGTGATCGGCTTCGGGGGCTTATCGTCTGTCTGTTTTAACGGATCGCTGATTCTGTCATCGTGCTCTTCGAGCTCGCGCTACAAAACAAACATCGACAACTTCTCGAATGGACTCGATCTGATCCGCCGGCTGCGGCCGGTCTCTTTCAATTGGCGTGACGGCGGAATGCCCGATCTTGGGCTTGTCGCCGAAGAGGTCGCCGCGATCGAACCACTGCTTACGACGACAAATTCAAAAGGCGAGACGGAAGGTGTGAAATACGATCGCGTCGGCGTCGTGCTGATCAACGCCGTAAAGGAGCAGCAGGTTCAGATCGAAGTCTTAAAGAAACAAATATCGGCTTTGACGGCGTTGCTGTGTGCCGACAACGGCCAGGCAGACGTTTGCAGATCGAAGGAGCAATGATTATGTGGCGCAAACTCATTATCACAATATTGGTGACATTCTTAATGAGCGTGACCGCGGTTTCGCAATCGACTGAATTCTCGTATCAAGGCAGCCTCAAGGACGGAGCAAATGCGGCGAACGGTAATTACGACTTTGAGTTTCGTCTATTCGATTCGCTCGCAGCCGGAAACCAGATCGGCACGCTGGTGGCGCGAACTAATGTGCCGGTTGCGAATGGAACGTTCGGGGTTCAGCTCGACTTCGGCGGATCATTTCCGGGAGGCGACCGCTATCTCGAAGTTCGTGTTCGTACGGCGGGAGGCGGGGCGTACACACCGCTCAATCCGCGACAGCGAATCAACAGCGCTCCGTATGGGATAAAGAGTCTCGTCGCCGACACTGCAAACAACTCGGCGGCCCTCGGCGGGATCGGTCCGAGCGGATTTATTCAAAACAGAACTACCCAGCAGGCGAATGCGAGTTTCAACATCTCGGGCAACGGGACATTTGGCGGAACCATTTTTGGCAACGTCATAAACGCCACGGTCCTCAACATGTCGCAGCATCTTAGCTTCAATGGCGCGCGCATTTTGAGCAATCACGGATCAAACAACCTCTTTGCCGGAATCGGGGCAGGTGCGAACAATACGGCCGGTTTTGAAAACACTTACTTTGGCCATGTCACCGGCGAGAACACAAACAGCGGGAGCGGTAATTCGTTCTTCGGCTTTGCAACGGGAATACAGAATTTCGGTGGGTCGAATAACTCGTTCTTTGGTAGCCGCGTCGGAGTCGTTAACGCGAACGGCAACTTTAATTCGTTCTTCGGCCACCGCGCCGGCGAAAACAATATCGGCAGCCTCAATTCCTTTTTCGGGACCGGTGCGGGACTTATAAATAATTCAGGAAACAGCAACACGTTTGTCGGGCATGATACGGGAAATTTTAATTTGAGCGGATCGTTCAATACCGCACTCGGCGAGAACGCGGATGTCGGTGCCTCCGATCTAACGAATGCAACTGCCATCGGCTCCAAGGCAAGTGTGACTCAGAGCAATTCGCTCATACTGGGAAGCATCAACGGCACGAACGGAGCGACGGCTGACACGAAAGTCGGAATCGGCACCACTGCACCGGCATTCAAGCTTCATGTGGTTGACCCATCGAACACCGGTTTGCGGGTCCAAACCGGCGTTTCCGGGGGGACGGTTGCGTCATTCGGCGGCTTCGGCGCATTTGAGATTGACGCACCCGGCGCTCCCGGCGGTAGGATGCTCGTTACTGAAGACGGCCGGCTCACCCTCGGAAATACGGGCGGAACTCCCACAGACAGGCTCGAAATATACGGGTTCATCCGCACCCTGCTCGGCCCAGCCGGATCGACCTCGCTCTGCTACAACTTAAACTCCCAGATCTCGACTTGCTCCTCATCGCTTCGTTATAAAAAGGACATCAAGCAATTCACATCTGGCCTCGATCTTATTTCACGTCTGCGGCCCGTGTCGTTCGCATGGCGCGACAGCGAAATGCCGGACCTCGGCCTTGTTGCCGAAGATGTCGCGGAAGTGGAACCACTGTTGACGACGAAAAATTCGAACGGTCAGATCGAAGGCGTGAAGTACGACCGCGTGGGCGTCGTACTTATCAACGCGGTCAGAGAGCAGCAGGCACAGATCGAAGAATTGTCTAAGATGCTCGCGGGCGAAAAAGCTCGGAACGAGGAACTGCGCGAGCTGGTCGAGGAATTGACGAAGCTCGTTTGTGTTTCGAATCGGCAGGCACAGATCTGCAAGGAGAAGTGAGATGAAAGCAATGCTTTCTGTAGGTCGTGTTTTATCTTTTATTCTCTGCGTCTCGGCGTTGACCTTCTCCTCCATCGCTCAATCCGGCGGAACGTTCACGATCACAAGATCCGTCATCGCGAGCGGTGGCGGTGTGGTTTCGGGTGGAAACTTTTCCGCCAACGGAACTATCGGACAGCCCGTCTCCGGCGGCCCTGTGAGCGGAGGCTCGTTCACGATTATCTCGGGCTTCTGGGGCGGCGGAGCCGCAGCAACGACAACACGTCGCGTCCCATTTGATTTTGACGGTGACGGGAAAACCGACATCGGTATATTCCGTCCGCTCGGCGGAGCTTCCGAATGGTGGGTCAATCGCAGCTCGACGGGCGTGACATTCGCTCTCCAGTTTGGTGCTTCGACTGATCGCATCACGCCGGCAGATTACACCGGCGATAGAAAGGCAGACATCGCATTCTTTAGACCGTCGACTGGTGAATGGTACGTCCTTCGTTCCGAAGATTTCTCGTTCTTTGCTCTTCCGTTTGGAACGAACGGAGACATTCCCGCACCGGCTGATTTCGACGCGGATGGAAAAGCTGACTTCACTGTATTCCGTCCTTCGACTGCGACGTGGTTCATTTCGCAGTCATCCGGTGCACCGACACAAATCGTTCAGTTCGGGATCAACGGGGATCAGCCGGTCGTCGCAGATTATGACGGCGACGGTAAGGCAGATGTCGCAATCTTCCGTCCAGGCCCGCGTGAGTGGTGGATCCAGCGAAGTACTGCGGGACTCTTAGCGATGCAGTTTGGGAACGCAGCCGACAAACCCGTCAAAGGTGATTACACCGGAGACGGAAAAACAGACGTCGCGATCTGGCGGCCATCGACCGGCGAATGGTTGATCGTACGAAGCGAAGACTTCTCGTTCTTCGGATTCCCGTTCGGCACAAACGGCGACATGGTCGCTCCGGGCGATTACGACGGGGATGGCAAGTTCGACGCGACAGTGTTCCGTCCATCGACTGCGACCTGGTTTATCGGACGTACGACAGCCGGAACACAGATTGTACAGTTCGGTGCGACCGGCGACCGACCGATACCAAACGCGTTCGTGCCGTGAGAATCACAAATCGGAGATCTTACAATGCACAGCCACGACAAATACGGCCGATTCGCTCCGTCAGTGCTCCGGCCTTTGGTATCGCAATGGTCCATTCCTCGAAGCTGCGACGGTACGACGACCCCGTGCTTCGGCACCAACGGCGACATTCCCGTCGAGAGTGCGTTTGTGAGAAAGAATTGCCTAATTGTTTCGTGAGCCCGGTCGGATGGGTGTCGGGTCCAGGCTTACAACGGTAAGGCTCCGACATTCAAACGATGGCCGACTCGGTTTGTAGCTTGTTAAATTGAGGCATGTTGGGTAATATTGATTTTAATGTAAGGATTCGCTCTATTGGCGGGTCCAAATTTTTGACAGGAGACTTAATAAAATGTCAGCAGTTGCAACGCCGACCGTGGAATTGACGGTTACAGAAAACGCGGCCGAAGAGATCAAGAAATTTTTCGCTGGCGAGGACGATCTTCCGGAAACGTCAGGGCTTCGTGTAAGGGTCGTTCCGGGTGGATGTTCGGGCTTTCAGTACAGCCTCAACATTGAAGAGGAATCGAAGTCAGGTGATTTTGTTGTTGAGAAACACGGGATCAAGCTCTTCGTCGACATGTTCTCAGCGCAATACCTTAACGGCATCACGGTCGATTACACGTCGAATATGATGGGTTCTGGCTTTACGTTCGAGAATCCGAACGCTACCGGCGGATGCGGATGCGGAACGTCGTTCTCAGCTTAGACTCTTCGAATAATCAAGATTCAGGCCCGGTGTGATCGCCGGGCTTTATTTTTTTTTGGAGAACAGTTTTGATTGCGACTTTCTCTTCGCATACGAAAGACAACTGAAGGCATAGGGCAGGAAGGGACCGGGCTTTTCTGATTATCGGAAAGGCCCGTTTTGCTAGCGAAATCTCGGGGAAAGGAAATTTCCCGACAACCAATTTGCCTCGCATCCACTCAAAGTGCTACCCTTTGGTTTAGCTGAGATCCGGACATGCGGCCCCGGCCGCAACTCGAATCGGATTTAGGAACTACAAAAAGTAGTTCGGGCAACAATAAGCAAAAAAGGAAAATAAGAACAAGCTGGCCGAAATTCGGGATCCCGAATTAATCTTCACTTTGCTTTCTGTTCATGTGCGGCGTAAACGCCCATCCTCGCCCTGCTAAAAAAAGTTAGGAGTATACGTTTTGAAAAATTTGAAGAAGATTTTATATCTGTCGTTCTGCGCATTTTTTATTAGTTTTGTTTTGGTTTCGACTGGGAAAGCTCAGGACCGGCAGCGGATCGTAAAGACAATTTCCAGCAGGCCTACGAACCAACCACCGACACCCGCAGTTACGTCAGATAAGACCAAGTCTTTAACGTCTTCAATAGCTTCAAACGCTCCGACATCCCGTCCTACTTTGATCAACCAAATAGTTATTCCCCCCGCTGAAAACAAGCTGCCACTCGTAAAGAAGACAGGATCTTCTATGGCAATGCATGCTGCCGCGGCGTCCATGGCTGCGGGCCGCCTTGCGTACACTGGATCGGTTTCATCATCGATCATACGAGGAATTGAATCGCGGCTCGGTATTCCATATCGCTATGGCTCGACGGGCCCGAACCGGTACGACTGTTCCGGATTCGTCTGGGCCGTGTTCAACGAGGCTGGGATCAACTTCACCCGACAAAGCGCTCGGACCTTGTGGTCGATGTCAGAACCCGTCATAGGCGACGAGCGGTTCAAATTCGGCACGCTGGTGTTCCTCAACGGGTTGGGACACATGGGTATCGTTGCGGATGAGAATGGTTTCTACCATGCTTCATCGAGCAAAGGCATCACTTATTCGCCGTTCAAAGGATATTGGGGAAACCGAATAGTGGGCTTCAGGCGCTTGCCGACTGCAGCAAAAGAGATAACCGACAGCGTGGATTTGGCAAAATAGGCTGGATCCCGACAAAGATTAACGAAAGTCCTGAATGATTAACTCATTCAGGACTTTTTATGTTTGGCGAGAATTATCCGATAAATCCCGGCCGGGACACCGCATCCGAGCATTCATAAACTGTTGCGATCTTGTCGATCGCCACGTACGCAGATTTCTCGTCTTCATCTCGAAGATAGAGAACGCCGTCTTTTACTTCTATTACTTCCCCACGAAGCATTGCGCCTGAACCACAACTCACATCGATCTTCTTACCAGTCAATTTTTTTATAAGTTCTTCCATCAGTACCATACCCTTCAAGAATAAATTCTGTGCGACCTGAGTCGCTTTGCAACATCTATCTTAGCGGCTTTTCCGGCCGGCTGTCACCACGCCTCTAACCCTCTTGATCCGGTCAAAAAGACCGGAACCTCCAGGAGCATGAGAGCCCCGTAAATCGACGGAAAAGCGCGAAAAAAAACTACACAAACGATTTTTTTTTCCTATTTCGGTCAGCCTGACCGAACTACCGTTCATTTTGAAAAATTAGTGTTGACACTGTATCGCCATTGTTTTAACTTGTTTATCGGAGCCCTTGTCCGCCTCACTTCACAAACTTCAGAAGATAATCTACTTTCCGCCTTTTCAGACCACCACCCGGAGTCACTCAAATGAGAAAATTAATGCCTCTTTCCCTGGCTTTTGCTGTCGCCCTGATCGCAGTGGGAACCTTCCTCCCCGTCAAAACCTCAGGTCACAAATCGAAGTTTTATCGCTCGAACCAACCGATCCCAAATCAATATATCGTCGTACTTAATCAGGATTTTGTCGGCCGCTTTGCCGCTGCTCCCGAGGTTGAGGCCGAGGCGCAATTCCTTTCATCAGTATACGGAGGTAAGGTTCACGGTGTTTATGCCGAGGCTCTCAAGGGGTTCTCATCCGTAATGTCCCCAACCCAGGCAGAGGCGCTCAGCCTAGACGATAGGGTAGCATTCGTTGAAGAAGATTCCGTTATTACGGTTTCGGCAACGCAAACAAACGCGGGATGGAACCTCGATCGTGTTGACCAACGCAACCTGCCGATGGATACGAACTATAACTACACGCAGACAGGAGCCGGAGCTCACGTATACGTCATTGATACGGGTATTCGCATAACACATCAGGAATTTGGCGGACGTGCCAACAGGGTCTTCGACTCAATTAACGATGGCAATTCCGATTGTAATGGACACGGAACTCACGTTGCCGGCATCGTCGGTGGGATGACATTCGGCGTTGCGAAGAATGTGTCTTTGCACTCGGCGCGCGTACTACGCTGCGACGGCAGTGGCCAGATCTCCGACCTCGTTGCTGCTATCGACTGGATCACCGCAAACCGGATCAATCCGGCGATCGTCAACATCAGTATCACCGCTGGAGGCTCGTCGCCAACTATGGAATCCGCTCTCGCGACCTCGTTCGCTTCGGGCGTTCTTTTCACGGTTGCGGCTGGAAATGCAGCGGATAACGCGTGCAACTACTCGCCGGCACAGGCACCAAACGCTTTAACTGTCGGAGCTTCGGCTCAAGCAGATGACCGAGCGCTATTTTCGAACTGGGGATCGTGTGTCGATCTGTTCGCTCCCGGGTACGAGATCATTTCAGCCGGCATTGCGAGCGATACGGCGACCCGTCAACTAAACGGAACATCGATGGCTGCTCCGCTGGTTGCGGGAGTCGCGGCCCTCTACCGGGCTTCTAACCCGTCTGCCAACTCGAGCACTGCCAGTCAGGCGGTCTTGAACGGGGCGACAACCGGTATCATGACAAACGTCGGAGTAGGATCGCCAAACAAGCTCCTGCATTCCTGGACAAGCGGAGGCCCTTCGCCGACCCCTACGCCAACCCCGACCGCAACACCCACACCGACACCGACAGCAACGCCGACTCCGTCGCCGACACCGTCGAATGGCCGAGTTACGATCAGGAAGATCACGCGGAATAATAATGGCGGAACTTCCTCGACGACGAGTTTCCCATACGTCGCCACCAATATTGCAACTCCAACGTTTACGCTAACCAGCAATCAGGAATTTACCGATCCGAATGTCGCTGGAAACAGCCAGACAATCGCCGTAACGGAAGCGGTTGTTCAAGGCTGGGCTCTTACCTCAGTTGAGTGTGTCGAAGTTGCTGGTGGATCACCTAACATTCCCAATACAACGGTGGACCTTGCGAACCATCGAGCAAACATAGTCGTCGAGAACGGAGAATCTGTCACCTGTACTTTCACGAGTGATGAACTTGCTCCGACAGCCGGCGAAGCAACTGTTGGCGGACGGATCGTTGACCGACGAGGGAGGGGTGTACGCGGCATCGCGCTTTTATTGTTCGACGCGACGACCGGTGAAACCACTCAAGCGACCACCAACAGCTTTGGCTATTACTCGTTTACCGGCCTGGACGTAATGGAATTCTATGTTCTTACAGCGTTCAGCAACAGGCGTTACACGATCATCGATAACGAGCGTTCGTTCACGCTTCGAGACGATCTGGCGAACGTCGACTTCTTTGCCGACACTCCGGACCGGTAACGCTGTCTCTTTAGCCCCGAAAAGGGGCGACTCCATCGGCGGGCTGAACATTCTTGTTCAGCCCGTCTTTTTTGCGCGCTCACATCCAGTCGATCGCTGGCCCGACGGCAAAATTTCCAGATCCTGAAATATCCTGAAATATGCTGATAAACGTCGCTATGCGAATGGTATTAGCATCGATAGCTTTTTTTCCTGGAATTCTTCTCGATTCATGCTATATTCTCAGCATAGGATTTTAGTTTCGTTGGAAGCAACTCCGTTTTGGCTTTATTCGCCAGTGGGTTAGCAGCACCATAAACCAAAAGTTTGTGCGGCTGTTGCCAAGGCCGGAATGGAGTATTTTTTTGCAATCATGTTTCGGAGCCGCAGCGTCTGTGGAAAAAAGCCTTGACATTCAAGGATAACTTTTGTTAAACACATTCACACGGCTTTAATTCGATCTATTCGCCCGAAACGCACGGCAACGACTTTCTTGTTAATGTTTCTGGAAGCACTCGTTCATTCGATGTTTCTGCGAACCAAGCAAGCAGGTCTGCCGCCCGCGAAAAGGGCCTTAACGAGAGAGGAGTAAATTATGAAGTTTCCCCTATTAAATTCGACGAGATCTTTCGCATCTCGAATCTTTGTTTTGTTAACTTTGGCGGCCGCCCTAACTTTGAGTGCGGCAGCACAGAAATCAGCGGGCCCAGTGGTGTTCGCTCCCGAAAATGAGTCAGCTACGCTTCAGCAATGCCGTAATGCAGCGGCCCCGGCTCCTGGCCCTCAGTGCTTAGACTTCGGAGGAGGCGGTGATGGATGGGTAACCGGTAATGCCGGTGCATCGAACTCTCACTGGGAAGAGAGACAGTTCATTTCTTACCGAATGATATTTGATGATCTCCTCACGGGAACGAACGTCGTGGTTATCGGCTACGATTTTATTCACAGCGGTAAGCACGCGATCGATTATCTCGGCAGCTATAACGCTACCGAAACTGACGCTGATCCTTGCTCCGGTATTTCACCTTGTGCGGCGCTTTCCCAAGACACAGCTCCGGCCCCTATCGATCCCTCGCTTCCCGTGACAGTGCCGCAAATCCCCGGAGATTTCACTATCTGGGGCGCGACCTTTGATAGCAATCCCGTCTTTGTACCGTGTGGAGTTTCCAATGAATCACTCGTTAGGTGCGTAAAGATCACCTTTACTCCAACCCCTGGTTTTGACCGACCGGTAATGGCGTGGGGTGGACACATCGCATGGCGCGGTGAGTGGGGCTCGGGACAATCGGCCGGCGGCATCAGTGGTTCGCCGTACCACATGCGTCTTGAAGCTCTGAATGGCCAGGGTGGTAATCAGGATCGTTCCTTGTCGGCTCAAGGCGTTGACGGACCCGGTTCGCTGCGAATCGTCAAAGCCGTCACCACGAACCCGTTCAGTACTGCTTCGACTGTGCAGTTCTGGTTCAACGCTAACAAGGCCTTTTCTCCGTCACTTAACTTCTTCCTCGTTGATGACGATGCGGGAGCGGGTGTTGATAATAAGCTGAGCGATCCGATTCTGACGTATAACGGCATCGCCAACGTGATAACAGTGACCGAGGATACGAGCCTCTTCCCGGCCGGTCAAAACTGGTCGCTGAACAATATTGTCTGCGTTGAAAGCGTTTCCACAACCGGAACCACAATCAGCAACGCATTGGCAAGAGTTACCGTGACTGTGAACACTGAAGAGGTCGTTGTTTGTACCTTCAACAATACACAGTTCTCGCCAAGTGCTGCTCCGGCATCTATCAGCGGACGTGTGGTCGACTCCTTCGGAACCGGAATCGGTGGAGCCCGGCTGACAGTCATGGATGCTGCAACAGGTCAACTCTTCAATGCGAGATCGAATCCGTTCGGTTACTACTCGTTCACTGGTTTGGAAGCTGGTAACTTCTACGTGATGAACATCACGCACAAGACCTATCAGTTTGCTGATGACACGAGAACATTCTCGCTGCAGGACGATATCGTCGGTGTCGATTTCATCGCGAACCCGCTGCAGTAAATTTAACAGGAAAGAGCGGCCACTCGGTTGGCCGCTTTTTCTAACCTCGGGAGTGAACAGGAATGTTCACTCTTTTTTTGTTTTTAGCGATCGTGAGGGGCGGCACGCCCGGACATAACCCATCTGGTCGGTCCGTTTGATCGAACCGACGCGATCGACGTTTCGCCTTTTCTGGAAGCCGCGAGCGCCGCGGCGATCATCGCCATGTCGGTGGTGACCTCCTCGACTTGATTATTCGTTCGACGCTGTAGAAAGCGCGGGATAAATCCAGTGTCTAATTTTCCGCGCAGAAATTCCTCATCTTCCATCACTTCTCGGAAAAAGGGTAACGTCGTTTTAATTCCCGCCACTTCGTACTCCAGAAGCGCACGCCGCATCCGCGCGATCGCCTCGGCCCTATCGCGACCGAAGACCGCAAACTTTGAGATCATCGGGTCGTAATAGATCGACACCTCGGATCCCTGGTAAACGCCGCCATCATCTCGAACCCCCGGCCCCTGGGGCAGCCGCAGCCGTGTGATCATTCCCGGTGAAGGAAGAAAGTTGTTTTCCGGATCCTCCGCGTAGATACGACACTCGATCGCGTGGCC
>JANMUW010000194.1:0-3637 GCA_031392105.1 Acidobacteriota bacterium
AACGCACGGAAAAGAAAAGAACACGGAAGCCTCCAGTTATAACTGCGTGTGTTTCGTAGTTCGCTTTGGAGGGAGAAACCACGAAACGCACGAAATACACGAAACAAGCCTCATTAGGCCGCGGGCAACAAACCCGTTTCCATACGATTCCCATCTCTGGGTTGCGCCCGCTTGCCCGCCTGTAGCCAAGGACCATCTAGGCAACTGGCTGGATCGGCTGAACGTTCTCCGGTATTCCCAACAGCTCATCATCAACACGCGCCGGAATGGCCGTGATACCCGGATCATTCACAAAGAATAAACAAACCGCCGCCGCTATAAGCATGCAAATTCCCCCAGTCATAACGACGTAAACCGGTGCGACCGTCGAGCCTTCTCCGAAGATCGCTTTGATGATCGGCCCGAATGTAAACGACGCGATGATCTCGGGAATGACGATAAAGAAGTTAAAGATTCCCATGTACACGCCCATGCGTTCCGGCGGGATCGAGCTGGCGAGGATCGCATACGGCATTGCAAGGATCGACGCCCAGGCAATTCCAACACCGATCATTGAAAAATATTGTCCGTTTGGTGTTTCAACAAGGTACATCGATAGCAGTCCAAGTCCGCCGAGCGTCAGAGCCAAGGCGTGCGTCGATTTTCTTCCGAGCGTTTTCGAAAACCACGGCAGTGCGAACGCGATAGCAAAACATACGATCGAATATATCGCGAACATCCAGCCGCCCCATTCGGTGCCGCGATCGAACACTTCCGATTTGCTGTTGGGCGCGTCGAAGACTTTGTACGCCGTCGCCAAACCGTAGAACATCCACATACAGAAAAGCCCAAGCCAGGTGAAGAATTGAACAACTGCAAGTTGTTTCATCGTCGACGGCATCTCGCGCATAGCCGTAAAGATCTCGGCAAAGAATCTCTTAAGTCCGCCGCGCTGGGCTTTCAACCTAATGAACTCTTCGGGTTTTTCCGGCGGATACTCTTTCGACGTGAATACCGTGTAGAGAACCGCGAGGAGGAACACGGCCGCGCCGATTTTAAAAGCGTAATAGACCGTTAGTGGAATTCCGCTGTCGGTCGTTCCGGTCACGCCCATGTTTCGGAGGATAATCGGCAGCGCATTCGCGAGTGTCGCGCCGATACCGATGAAAAACGCCTGCATGATAAAACCGGTGGTTCGCTGTTCCTCGTTGAGATTGTCGCCGACGAATGCGCGAAACGGCTCCATCGAGATGTTGATCGAGGCGTCGAGTATCCAGAGCAAACTTGCGGCCATCCACAACGCCGACGAATCCGGCATTATAAAAAGCGCGATACTCGCGAGGATCGCTCCGACCGTGAAGTATGGCCGTCGTCGTCCAAGCCAGTTCCACGTTCGATCCGAGAGCGAACCGATGATCGGCTGAACAAGCAGTCCGGTCACCGGCCCTGCGAGCCACAAGATCGGAACGTCGTCAGGATTCGCCCCGAGCTTTGTGTAGATCGCGCTCATATTCGCGAGCTGCAATCCCCAGCCGAATTGAATTCCGAGAAAGCCGAAATTCATGTTGAAGATCTGCAGGAAGCTAAGTCTTGGTTTGTTCTGCATAGGTTTATTGGCCTCGCGGGGCTCGGTTAAGATGACATTATCGGTCCAGCTTTATTCGTGTGATTCGTGTGATTCGTGTGTTTCGTGGTTCCGGCCTTTTGAAACCTGAACAACGAAGCAACGAAGTCACTCTGAAATTGTGACCTTTCTTGTTTCGTGTTCTTTTCGTGTGGGTTCGTGTGATTCGTGGTTTGCTTATGAAAACCGAACCACGAATCACACGAAACACACGAACGAGCCCGACATTACAAACATACAAACTCACGAATCACACGAAATAAATCCGCTAGGCATCAGTACCCGAACTTCTCCGAATACAGCCTGCCGCTAGGCGACCAGTTGGCTCACGGTGCAATGATCACCTCTTTTCTAAAAATACCCGCGCTTCGAGCGGGAATCGTCGCCGAGAATTTTCCGTCCACGATCTTTACATCCCGCAATTTTCCAAGCGCATCGACAAGTGTTGAGTTCGCACCGATCTGTTTGACCATCGATATGTCGAACTCTACCTTCGCCGATTTCTTGTCGTTATTGAAAACCGCGATCACCGCTTCGTTCGCCGTCACGCGTGCGTAAGCCATTTGCTGTTCTTCATCGAGAAGGTCTAGCGTTTTGCCTTGACGGAAAGCTGGGTATGCCTTGCGAAGTTCGCCGAGTTTCGCAATGTGGTTCCAGACGTCATTCTCTTCGGCAGAGCGACCGGCAGACGTGAACTTGTTTCGCTTGTCGCCTGGAAACCCACCGGGAAAGTCGCGCCGGTTGTCGGGATCGCCTCCGCCCGGCATTGCGATCTCGTCACCGTAATAAAGTATCGGTGTGCCTCGCGATGTCATTATCAAAGTAAGTGCGAGCTTCAAGCCTTCGACCGTGGCGCCAGGCTCGCCCATAAACCTCGCGACGTCGTGGTTGTTAATAAAGGTGGTCAGGATCTCGGGCCTCGGATAAAGCCAGTCGTGCGCGAACACCTGTGAAACTCCACGCAGGTTCTTTCCCTGCGCGAACGCATCGCGCATCGCGTAGTACACCGGGAAATCAAAAAGCGTGTCGATCTGCGTGTCGACGCCGTCGTGCCCGCGGCGGCCTGTCTGGAAGTAAGCAAGCAGCGCTGGATCACCGTCAAAAAGCTCGCCGAGAATATTCACCTTCGGATATTCGCGCTTGATGGCAGTTCCCCACCGCGCCCAGAATTTTCGCGGGACGTGCGGCAGCGTGTCCATGCGAATGGCGTCGAAGCCTGCGGTCTCGATCCACCAAATCGAATTTTGGATCAGATACTTTTCAACTTCCGGATCGTCTTGATTAAAGTCCGGAAGGATGTCGATGAACCAGCCGTCGATGTTTCGCGACTGCGTCTGATACGTCGCACGCGGATTCATCGCAGTCCATTTCTGCCAGTTGTTCGATGTGTGTTTTTCAAGCGTGCCGTTCCACCACGTTGGCGTCGGCGGATCTGCAGCCCAGACGTGGAATGGACCGGTGTGATTCGCGACCTGATCCTGGATCGCCTTGATCCCAAGCGCATGCGCCTTTTCTACCAACTCGCGCATTTTCGCGAGGTCGCCCAGGTGCTCGTCGACGGCATACATATCGATCGCGCCGTATCCGTGATAACCCGTCGTCGGTTCGTTGTCGTAAAACTCTTTGTAGTCGAGCTTGTCGTTATTGTCGTAGACCGGCGTTGTCCAGACCGCGGTCACGCCAAGCGATTTGCCACCGCATACACCACCATGATGATCGAGGGCGGGATCAGGATACCCAGGGTGCCGGCGCCTGCCAGCGAGCCCAGCGCGATCTGCTCGTCGTAGCCGCGCTTCTTCAGTTCCGGCAGGGCTACCTAGGCGATGGTTGCACAGGTTGCAGCCGACGATCCCGAGACCGAGCCGAAAAGTCCGCAGCCAATGATGTTGACGTGCATCAGCCGGCCCGGCAGCCAGTTGAGCCAGGGCGCGCTTTTTAAAAGCGCTTTGGTAGGTATGCAACCCCAGTTAAGGCAAACTCCACCCAGGCTTTCCTTTTCAATTATTGCTACAGAAAATCCCAGTTGAGAAGCTC
>JANMUW010000208.1:0-3820 GCA_031392105.1 Acidobacteriota bacterium
CACATCCTCTGGGTGTACAACCCCTGGCGCGTGAATTCCATCCTCACGCACTCGATCCTGATCCAGCCCTGGGTGATCGGGTACAAGAAGCACCCGTTCGGCCCAGATTTTGGATTTTGGATTGCCGATTTTGGATTCTCCGATTGCGCTCAATGCTCACGAAACGCAATCCAAAATCCAAACTCCAAAATCTAAAATCAGTTGACCCAATCCGCAATAAACACATTCGTGTCTCCCGTCTTCGCCGCATTTCGGTTCGAGGCAAACACTAATTTCTTCCCATCCGGCGAGAACATCGGGAAGCCGTCGAACGTTTCGTTGAATGTGATGCGTTCGATACCAGTGCCGTCAACATTGATCATCGCGAGATCGAAATTTCTCTTCCGCGGATCGCTCGCGAAATAGTTCGTGCAGAAAATGATCTTCTTTCCGTCCGGAGTAAAGAACGGAGCGAATGACGCGGCTGCAAGCTTTGTCACCTGACGCTTGTTCGTACCGTCGGCGTTCATCACCCAGACTTCGAAAACAGTCGGCTCGATCAGATTATTCGCGAGACGGTCTTTGTATCGAGCGATCTCGGCCGGCGTCGTCGGATGGAACGAGCGATATACGATCTGTTTATTGTCCGGCGAAAAGAATGCGCCGCCGTCGTAACCGAGATCATTCGTCAGGCGTTTGACGTTCTTGCCGTTTGCGTCCATGACGTAAAGATCGAGATCCCCATCGCGCATCGATGTGAACACGATCTTCTTACCATTCGGCGAAACTGTAGCTTCGGCATCGTAACCCGGAGTCGAAGTCAATGGCTTTGCATTCGAGCCATCGGCGTTCGCCTGAAAAATGTCGTAGCTCGGATAGACCGCCCAGACATAGCCTTTAGAAAAATCCGGATTCGGCGGACAGTCTTTGCTCGCGAGATGCGTCGAGCCATACAGGATCTTTTTCCTATCTTTAGAAAAGTACGAGCACGTCGTTCGGCCCTCGCCATTCGAGACCATGCGCACATTGGTGCCGTCCGAATTCATCGTGTAGATCTGATCGCACCCGCGCCCGTCGCGCTTCGATTGAAAGGACAACTGCTTGCCGTCGGACGAAAAATACGCCTCCGCGTTATCACCGCCGATCGTCAGCTGTTTGTTGTTCATCAGGTGTTTCTCACCGTCAACCGCGAGGGGTTTTTCCTGTGCACAGATATTTACAAATAGGGTTATAATTATGGCCGGAAAAATATAGAGCTTCTTCATAAACTGGGATACGGGTTTCATTCCTGCATCTGAAAGGTTAAGTTTAACGAATTCGACCCGCAAGGCAAGCTGGTCATCGGCTTGCATCGAGCCAATACTTGAATGGGATTCGAAACGACAAAAGACGTTTACGATTGGTACGAGCGCCAACAGCCGGTCTTCACGAAAGAGGGCATCGAGCGCATTCCGTGGGCAGATGTGCGCAAGTATCCGCTCGATGAACGATTCATACCAGTCCTCCTCTACATGCGCGACGTCGAGACGCTTACGGACATGTATCACCGTGAGCTTTTGCGTACGCCTACCGGGAAAGATCCGTATATCGGACGCTTCATGGAACGCTGGGGTCACGAAGAAGTGATTCACGGCGAGGTGTTGAATCGATTTCTGAACGAATCGGGAATTGAAACGGGCGACAAATGGCAGAGCCAGGTCCGCAAGGCCGTACCCAGTTTATACAACTTCAATACTTATCTTTTGACCTCGCTCACGAATCTGCTCGGGCGAAAATTTACCGCCACGCATATGTCTTTCGGCGCGATCCACGAGATGGCTACGGCGCAGGCGTATCGCCGAATGGACGAACTGGCAGGGCATCCGGTGCTTTCGACCATTCTCAATGGGATCATCCGCGAAGAATCCTTCCACACGCATTTTTATTGGAGCGTCGCAAAACTAGAACTTCGCAACAGCGATGCTGCACAACGTATTGCGCGGTTCGTGATAAAGAACTTCTACCGGCCAGTCGGCGAGGGATCGCTGAACAAGACGCGCACCGAGTATGCGATCAGAACGCTGTTCGGCGGTGAAGACGGATTGGAGCGTCTCGATAAAACTGTGACACGGCGGGCCCAGCTGCTGCCGGGTTTGGAAGCTCTTACGAAAGTGACAGAAACGATCGGCAGAATAACAAACCAGACAATCCAGACGGAATCTAGTATCTAAGATCTCGAATCTCGAATCTATTTGAAGTGCGTTCCCGAATAGATTCTAGATTCTAGATTCTAGATTCTAGATGGCAGCAAAGTCCTACTTCCGATAGAATTCAACCCCGTCACGAAACTCCACATTAATTTTCCGTTCCGACTCCGCATAATCGAGATGCGCGACTGCTTCTGAGATGGCGAGGAAGCGATGCACGTCGTGATCGAACGAATCGGGAAACAGATTCTGGGCTAGCTCGAACGCTGTCATTCCGGATCCCGGTACGAGCGACACGACTCGCTTCTGCCGTTCCTCTATCGACCGAACATACCGGTTAAAGATCTCTTCAAAATCCTTTACTGGCTCTCCGTGGCCGCCATACGTAAGCGTCGGACGAAACTCCCGGAGCTTTGCGAGGCTGACGAGATATTCGGCAAGCGAGCGAAAACGCTTTTCAGGATCGATCGGGTCTGGAGAGAGAATCGGGTTTGGCGTGATCCGTTTTAAAACACAGTCCCCGCAGATCAATGTACGGTCTGCCTCGCGGACGAACGAGCACGAACCCGGGGTGTGGCCGGGCGTGTGGAGCACACGGAGGCTGCCGCTTGCAAATTCGAGTTCGGAGTTATCGGCAAGACCATTGAAGTCGCCGTCGCCAAGCGCATCCGTCAGCAGGCTAATGTCCTCATAAAGCGCCTTCATTTCCTCCAACACAGTCTCGGGCACGCCCGAACGCATCAGAAGCTTTCGATGTTCGTCGCGAGAAAGCCGCCCGAAAAGGTGGCCGGTTTCCCATTCATGAACAAAGATCTCGGCGTCCTTTGCCTCGTCGCGAACCTGTCTCGCGAGTCCGCAATGGTCCTCGTGTGCGTGTGTGAGGACGATGCGGCGAATATCCGAAACTCGAACGCCGTGCTCGCCCAGTTTGCGATGTAACGCCTCCGTGGCTTCCTTCGTTTTCGGCCCGACATCGATCAGCGTGAGCGGATCTTCCTTTATAAGGTAAACGTTCACATCGCCGACATAGAAGGGCGTGGGGATCGAGATGGGAATGATTTGCATTGCGGATTTCGGGTTGCGGATCGCGGATTTCCCGATCACCTTACATAATTCGAATGCTTGTTATAATAGATGCGCACGAACCAATGAACAATCCGCAATCCGCAATCCGCAATCCGCGATCGAAGATAGCCATAGTCGGAGCCGGTCCGGCCGGTGCGAGCCTCGCGATCAGGCTGGCGAATTCCGGATTCGAAACAATACTTGTCGAGCGTGAGCGTTTTCCGCGTGAGAAGCTTTGCGGGGAGTTTATCTCACCTGAATGTCTCGCGCATTTCGACGATCTTGGCGTCCTTGAGAACATGTTGGACGCAGGCGGCGATCGCATAGTTGAGACGCGGTTCTTTGAATCCGGGGGGAAGAGCGTCGCGGTACCGACCAAGTGGTTCGGGAAGGGAGAGTTTGCTCTGAGTCTGAGCCGCGCGGAAATGGACCATCGTTTGTTGCAACGGGCGAAGGAACTCGGCGTGAAGGTTTTTGAAGGAACGACGATCATCGGAGTCGAAAGTATCGACGACCGGGTCGTAAGCATACGAACCCGCGCCTCCGACGGAGCTATCTCGGATATCACGGCCGATATTTTTGTCGACGCG
>JANMUW010000282.1:0-7087 GCA_031392105.1 Acidobacteriota bacterium
TCACAAAATCCGGCGGGAATAAGGTGAACGGTTCTGTCTACTACTACCTACAGAACAAGGCCTTCAATACGAACGAGTTCTTCCTCGAACAGGCGGGTGAAGAGAAGCCGCAGGCGGATCGGACCGAAGCCGGCTTCACGATCGGCGGTCCGATCAAGAAAGATAAAATCTTCTTTTTCGGCGGATATCAGTTTACCGATGCGAACACCGGCCTGGTTCCGACCGCAAGAACACGGACAACTCTTCCCAGGGCCTTAACGCTCCTCGGTGACGACCGTTCACGAGCGGCGATCGCCGCAGCGTTCAATCAGTTCAATGGATGCAACGGTGGTGCGACGTGCCTGACGGCAGGTGACATCAGCAATGTCGCGTTCAATATATTCAATCTTAGAAATCCGGTGACAGGTGGTTTCGTTCTGCCGTACGTCCCCGATGCTCGACGGCTGTTTCTAGGTGACGGCACGACGCCCCTTACCGATCAGACCGGTTCGGCAGCGTTTCAATTCGGTTCGTTCCCGACTGTTACGACCCGAACGTTGGCTCGGGCGAACCAACTCGTCGAAGAGGTCTTCGTCGAGCCATCGAAATTCCGTCAGCATCAATTCACAACGCGTATCGATGGACAATTGAGCTCGAAGAATACGCTGAGCGGCACATTCTTCTTTTCGAACTTCCCGGGTCTTGATTCGTTCCCCGACCCGAGCAGCCTCGCCTCCCCGTTTACGCTCCGACGCGACGATCGAAATAGAACTTTGTCAGTTGGGGACACGCATATCTTTTCGGCGAACTGGATCAACGAGCTGCGATTTGGTTACTTCAATCTCAATAACACGCGAAGTCTCGACGACCCTTTTCTCACTGATCCATTCACTAATGCCTTCATTGGCGTTCAGAATCCCGCGGTCAACTTTGACAGCAGCGTCGCGACGACGCGTCTCGGCCATTATATTGGCCGTAACAACATGGCCAACTTTTCCTTTGGCGGGCCTAACGATTCATTCAATAAACGCCAACAGACCACATACAGCGTCGGCGACAACGTTAACTGGATCTTTCGGAACCACAGTTTCAAATTCGGAGGCGAATACAAGCAGCATCGATATGACACCAATCTTCCCGAAGAGCAAGCGACCGAATTCGAGAAATTCGACAATTTCACGCAGCTTCTCACGGGTAATGCCACTGAGGCCGATACTCAGTACGGTATAACTGACAAGAGCTTCCGCTTTAGAGATTATGGTGCGTATTTCACCGATAGTTGGAAGGTCAATCGGAAGCTTTCAGTGAATGTCGGACTCAGATATGAGCTGTTCATGTGGCCCACCGAAAAAGACGGCCGCATCGGCAACTTTGACCTGGAGCCGTTCCTTTCCTGCTTTACGCAAAACTCCGGAACAAATGCCCTGTGCGACAATCCGACATCCGGATTCCTTGTACCTAGCAACGTCACCACCACCGGAATAGGAATTGTCGACACCGCGATCGCCGGAACGCAGATCGCTGGAAATAAGCACACATTGAAAGGACAGGACCTGAACAACTTCGCACCTCGAATCGGTGCGGCATACGCGTTCAGCGATAAATTGGTTGTACGTGGTGGTTATGGGCTCTTCTACGACCGCCCTTCCGCCGCGTTCATCAACACAGTGTTTTCGAATTATCCGTTTCTGCGTGAGGTCGAGATCACGGTGCCAAGCGGCAACGTGCCAATAGCAACAGCTTTTTCCGGAGTGCCGACAAATATTCCGCTGAATCAGTGGTTGCCGTTTCGCATTACGCGCGGCACCGGTGCGGGCGGGAGTTATGTCATCCGCGACGGTACGCCCGTGACAGTGGATTCGCGCGGAACGCCGACAGGCACACTCGGTAATATCGCCGAGACCTTCGAGTTCCGGTCGATAGATCGTAACTTGAAAACACCATACATCCACCAATGGAACGTCGGTGTGCAGTACGAGATCTTTAAGGACTTGATGGTCGAAGCTCGTTACGTCGGAACCGCCGGTAAGAATCTTCTAATGTCGACTGCCCTGAATCAGGGTTTCGATCTGAACGATTCGAGCACGCCCGATCACATCTTCGAGCGCTTCAATCAGGCCTACGTTGCCGCGGGAGCTCCGAACGGCGCATTGAATGCCGGGTCGACCGCTCGCTTACGTGGTCTCGGACGTGCCTTTGGATTCATGAATACGGCGACTGGGCAAATGGATCTGAATCTTTCGAGCCCGACGACGTATATTAACTTCGAAGCTCGTGTTCCGATCCTCGGCTTTAACGTTCCGGAGGCTCTCATTCTCGGATCGAACGGATATTCGAATTATCACGGCGCCCAGTTCAGTCTTACCAAACGTCTCTCGCAAGGCCTCCAGTTCAACGCCGCGTACACGTTCTCGAAATCCATCGACATCATGTCATCGGATCCGGGAAGCACGGCGGGCGGTGGAAAGCCCGATGTACCCAATGTCGGGTTTATCGCGCAGGGTGACTCTCGCAATCCGGAAAGCAATCGCGGCGTGTCGGATTTTGACCGCACACACCGTTTCAGCCTGAGCTTTGTTTACGAGGTTCCGAACTTTGGTTTGAATAACGCGTTCGTAAAAGGTTGGCAAGTTTCCGGATTCTTACAGGCGCAGTCGGGTACGCCGTTCTCGATATTCTCCGCTGAGCCCGAGCTGCAAACCGTCGCCCAGGCGACGTTGGCTGCGAATGCCAACGACCTTCAATATCTGCAGTGGCTACAGCGCGGATCGGGAGGTATATATCGACTCGGTTTCGGGCGGCCCAATACGAGCTGCACCGCGGACGAAGCGATCCTAGGATTTGATGGCGTTAACCCGTCGTTAAACCTGAGGTGCTTCAGCTCGCCGCTCGGCGGCTTCGGCAACCTTGGTCGAAACACGTTTCGCGGTCCTATGCAGAAGCGGCTTGACATCAGCATCGTGAAGAATACGAAGATCAACGAGCGGATGAGTTTCGAGGTCGGTTTCGATTTCTTCAATGTCTTCGACACGGTAAACTTTTCGAATCCGAACAACGACTTCCAGGACACGGCGGACTTCGCGAAGATCACGAGCACGATCGGTGGCCCACGCGTCGGTCAATTCCGAGCGAAGTTCCGGTTCTGATCGGACGAAGTTTTCGAGCACGGGAAATTGAAGGGCGACTTGAAGTGATCGAGTCGCCCTACTTTTATGAATTGCCTCCCGCTTCAGCGGGAGGTTGCGGGTGAAATAGATGGCGGGCTTTAGCCGAAAGAGCGTGAGATGAAAAAGAGATTCAGCTGATGCCGGATTTCTGAAAACAAAACCCCGGCATTTAGGCCGGGGCAAATTCATCAAACCAAAATGAATCTCGACTACTTACTCGCGGTCGTTTTACTTTCCTTCGGATCGTACGGTGTTGCCTGGTAACGCTTCACAGCTTCCTGAGCGTTGTCGTAGTTGTCGCCAAGATCGGCGGCCCGCTTGTACGCCGAGAACGCGCGATTGCGATCGCCCTTCGCGTCATAAGCATTGCCCATCTTGATGTTCGACCATACCGATAACCACGCCGGGCTTATATTTCCACTCAACGCCGCTTTGAAATTGTCGATCGCGAGATCGTAATTCCTCTGCTCGAGAAAGAGCAGGCCGAGGTGATAGTAGATCCAAGAATTCGAACGATCGAGTTTCAAAGCCTCTTCGAACTGCGCCTGCGCTTCGGCATAGCTGCCTTCCTTGAATCTTTCGATTCCCCGCCGAGCAATAGAAGAAACACGGAGGTCGGGCGAAATGCGCAGGAGCTTGTAGTTCGGATCGATGATGACGCCGAGCGGCTTGCCGACCGATTCGATATTGAAGTCGGCGGTAGCTTCTTCCATCTGAAGCGTCTCGGTCTTCAAACCGTTCTCGCCTTCGGACCGAAGCTGCACTTCGACCGGAAGGCGAAGATTGTCGTAGTTCTGCTTTACCGTTCCGCGTGCGACAAACTTTCCGCCGCGTGTGCGAATTATCAGGTAGTCCGATGTAAATTCGGGAACACCCGTGCTCTCGACCCAGCGTGCGAAGAAGTATCGAAGATTGTCGCCCTGGATCTTCGACGTCAGTTTTTCAAAGTCGTCGATCGAAACATTCTTACCGCGGTTCTCCTGCAAGTGAGTCCGCAGCAGTTGATTAAATTTCTGATCGCCAAGCGTGTCGCGGAGCAGTTTGAAAACAAGGGCGCCTTTTCCGTACATGATGTACTGGTAGGCAGTCGACTGGTCATCGAGATTCGCCGGTGCACGAAGCAAAGAAGCGGTCTGCTCAAACGTCAGAGATTTTTCCAGAAGCTCGCGGCGAAGATTATCGAGCTGAGCTCCGGTCAGAGTGTTTTCGCGAAGCGCGTATGCACTGTACTCGGCGAGTCCCTGCGACAGCCATGCGTCGTCGAACGATTTCAAACCGACGGTCAATCCCCACCACTGATACGCTGCTTCGCGTTGCAGCCGGTCGTTCGTAACATCGCGCGCTTGTTCGAACTGGCGATCGGCAATGAACAACATTCCCTGCGACGAGTAGAGATCCAGACTCTCGTCATCGATCTGAACAACGATCAGCTTCTTTCCAAAGTCGGCGTCACCGAATTTCTTTGTATAAAATTCCAGAGCCTTTCCGAGCGTCTCGCCATATCCGATAACAAGCTGGTCACTGCCCGGCCGCGTAAGGAACTGCAATTCGTAACCGCCGATGTTCAGATTCTTCTGCATGTACTTTCCGTACGCGAGATTTCCGATCAAAGCGGGTTTTGACTGCACGAACCGGTATTTGCCGCCGGCATTCGAAACGGGCAGGTCGCTGTAACCGGCGACCTGAAAACCCGACGGCAGAGAAACGGTGATGTCGGCAGTCGCGGGGTCCGCCGCGTAATCGTGAAACGGGAACCAGCGTGCGGCATACATGAGATAGCCGTTAGTCTCGCCGATGTAGGCAAGGCGTTTGTTGAGCAGCGGGCCGCCGGTCGGCAGATTGAGAATGCCGTTGTATCTAAACCGGAGCGTGACCGGAGTTCCTTTTGTGACGTCCGTACCGAGATCGACACGAACATGCGGGCCGAGATCCGACGATCCGCCGGCCTGGTCCTGGACGAAGGTTACACCGCCTATCGTGCCCGTCATCGGCGCCCCGGCAGGCTGTTTCGGCGTCTTGCCCTTTACGGGCGTGACCGGTGCCGGCGTCGAGGTAAATCCGACACGCGATACGTCATCAACCTTTAGCGATCCGTTTAGCTCGAACGCTACTGCCCGCGTAGTTTCCCCGGGAATGAACGTCACATCCGCCGTAGCAGTGATCTTGTTGTCGACCGGCGAAAGCTCGGCGTTAATGACGTAATTCGTGACATCAAACGGCGTACGCTTGGCTTGCTGGGCAAAAACCGCCGCCGAAAGCACGAAAACCACGGCGATCTGGAGGGAAATTCTAAACAATCTGTTCATTATCGTTCTCAAAAACTGACTTTATAAAGATGCTTCTCTATGATGTTCCGGTCTGAAAATACGTTTGCTCGACAACAGGGATTGTCGCCTTTGGACCATTGCCTAGTCGCCAAAGGCGACGAACAGTAAAGCCTAGGGTGTAGCGAAGCGAAACCCTAGGAACGAGGACGTTATCGATCCGTCGCTGAAAGCGACGAACACCAGCCTTTTTGTTAGACCCCTTCAGGGTCGGAAACTTCCGCCACCAACACCTAGGGTTACACTCGCTTTGCTCGCGCACCCTAGGCTTTATAGGTCTGTCGCCTTTGGCGACAAGAAGGCTCCTACCGCACGTAGATTGGGTTCGAGATTATCCACGGCATTTTATCAAACGGCGGGCCGAGGTCGTCGCGGTAGACCTCGACGCGGTACACGCCTGGCTCGAAAGACTGTTTGCTGTATATGGCAGCCACGATGTCCATTGGAAACACTTCGCCGTTCCGATAAAACTTAACGCGAACTTCAGGCGGAACATTCAAACTATAGTCATTTGCGTTAACTTTGGGTGGAACGTTGAGCGTAAGCCTAGGGTACTTCGTCCAAGCAAGCGTTCCACCCATTGGAACGGCCGGATTGTCGCTTGCCCTCAATTGGAAACGAAACCCCGTCGTATCTCCCAACACGTCAAACCCAACGAAGTATCTCCCCGCCTTGATGGCCTCGAGTAGGGTCTCGCGATTGAACTCTTTGTCCTTCTCGATCAACACGTGGATCCGCGCGATCTGGAAGATCGTATCGTACGGATCGAGCTTGATGTTGATCAGTTTTTGCCCGCCGTCAGAGCCGATGAGATGGAACCCGAGATCCGAATGTGCATCGGTGCCGGCGAAGAGCGAGATCTTTCGCTGGGCCGCGATCTCATCGAACTTCGCGAGGTTCGCATCTGGACGTTGGAAATTCTGGACGAAGGTAAGTTCGGGGTACGAAGGATAACTCCAGATCAGATCGCCGAGAGCCGTCAGCCAGTTCATTGACTTTGCGGCGGTGTGCAGGCTGAAGACCTCGATGCCGTCGAAGCTCGAATCCCACGATTTGAACTTCTCGGGATAAGTGATGAGCGCGAGTTTGTTCTCACGATGAGCAGCGTCGAGAAACGCCGCCGTCCCGGACATTCTCACACGAGCCGCTTCGCCGCCGCCCGGGATCAACAGAAATCGATCGCCGTCGCTCGTATCAATTTCATTTCCGCCGACGAAGAGTGTCTTGCCATAGACGCCGTTCAGCGTCTTTTCGGCCGTGTCGAATGTCTCCGAGAAATGCTCGGTCATCAAAACGAAATCGAGATCGTTCGCGTTTGCGGCAGCGATCAATTCGTCAAAGCTACCGGTGCTGTGACCGCCTAGATTCGTGTGTGCGTGGATGATGCCTTTGTATTCTTTGAAGTCTGGATCTGTGTACGCCGTCCGCTGCGAATCAAGCTGCGCGATCTTATCCGCGAGCTTGCCAGTTTGATACCGACGATAGATAAACGGGATCTGCGCAAGCACAAGCAGGACAAGTAAAACTAGCAGTATTCTTTTGACTATCTTCTTCATATTTATCGTGCGTTTCGTGGTTCAGCTTTCTTGATGGAAATCCGGAACCACGAAACACACG
>JANMUW010000401.1:0-4163 GCA_031392105.1 Acidobacteriota bacterium
GCGCGGAAAATGCTGAAAAAAAATCCGAAACAAAACCTGCTAACGCCGGTAAATCTATCGAAACCGGAGCCGTTCAATCAACAAAACCGGCTGAAAAAAATCCCGATGAAAATAAATCGGTTTCGACAAACAAATCGAGAAAAACGCTGCCGACCGAAAAGCTGATTCCGGCAAAAATTCCGAAAATCACGCTTTTGCCGACGATTGACGGGAAAATTGATGAAGAAATCTGGCTGAAAGCCGCTGTTTTTAAGGATTTTTATCAGACCAATCCGGGCGACAACATCGCGCCTTCAAAACCGACCGAGGTGCGAATGATGTATGACGAAAAGCATCTGTATGTAGCATTCAAATGCTGGGACGAGAAAGACAAAGTCAGGGCGTCGCTCGCGAAGCGGGACAATGTTTACGGCGAGGACAATGTCCGGATGTGGATCGATACGTATAACGACCAACGTCGCGCGTATGTACTCGGCTTCAATCCCTTTGGTATCCAGCAGGACGGAATTTACACCGAAGGTATCGGTGCCGATTTTTCCGTCGATATCGTCATGGAATCGAAGGGGGTTATCGAGGATTGGGGTTGGTCGGTCGAAGTAAAGATCCCTTTTAAATCGCTTCGCTACTCGGCGGGGAAAGGGAAGCTGTGGGGCTTTAACGCCGCGCGAAACATCGATCGGTTTAATGATGAGTTTGATCAGTGGCTCCCGGACGACCGTGACATTTCGGGTTTCTTGATCAAGCACGGAAAAATTACAGGGCTCGACGGGATCAAATACGAAAGGACGCTCGAAGTCGCGCCGAGCATTACGATCTCGGAGACGGGAAGCAGGAAGCGGACCATTCCAATCTCTTCGGCAAATGCACTCGGGTACGATCCGATCTTCTTTCCGATCGGTTTGCAAGACCCCGGAAAGTTTATCAACGATCCGATCAAGACCGACATTGGTGTAAATCTGAAGTACAACCTCAGCCCAAACATTACCTTGGATGCAGCCATCAATCCGGATTACGCCGAGATCGAGGCTGATGCACCGGTCGTGACGGCGAACCAGCGGTTTCCGATCTTTTTTCAGGAGAAGCGCCCATTCTTTTTGGAAGGAAAGGAGATCTTCGATTCGCCGCTTCAGCAGTTTTATTCGCGCACGATCGTTGATCCCGACTTTGCCGCCAAGTTGACGGGCAAGATCGGTAAGAACACGTTCGGTTTCCTCGTGGCCTCGGACAATGCGCCGGGAAACTATTCCGAAGACGAGAGAGGCGATCCGGTTATCGCTCCTCGGATCGCGCCGTTTGTCGATGAGAACGCGCTTTTCAGCGTCCTTCGACTAAAGCGCGACATCGGAAAAGAGAACAGCCTCGGCTTCTTCGGCACGGCCCGGATCTTCCCGAAGAATAGAAATTTTAACGGGGGTTTCGACGGTAAATTCAAACTAAACCCGCAGACGATCCTCTCGTTTCAAGTCGTGGGTACACACTCGCGAAAATTTTTCTACAACTCCGAGATAGACCGTGCCGAATACAGAACAGGAAACGGCGTTGGGTACAACTTTGTCCTGGACTACACGACCGATCGCCACGGCTGGGTATTCGAGGCAATCGGGCGTTCGAAGGACTACCGCGCTGACTCCGGCTTTACGCGAAGAACAAATACAAACGCATTCTTTTTTGCAAACCGCTTCAGTACGAAGTCTGAACCTAAGGCGACGCTCATTCGCGCAAGCTGGTCCCAGTTTGGCCGCTACGTGCTGGACTGGAACGGACGTGTCCAGGAAGGCCTTGTCGGTAACAATTTCAGTTTGACTCTTCAGGGAAGTTTGTTCGTAAATGCCGAGTTCGGAGTCGGCTTCGAGAAGTTATACGAGGACGAGTTTGGGGCGACACGTAGCGCCACGCGGAGCGGAGCGTTTGTTGGCGCACCGACGCGATCTGCGTATCAACCGTACTTCAGTATCAATTACAACAAGACGGTCAACAAGAAGCTTTCCCTTTACGGCTTTATCGGTTCGATCATCAACGCATTCGATTTTGATTTCGGAGCCGGCAATCGCTATCAAAGGACGAGTCCGGCATTTCGCGACTACCTTGGCAGTCTCGAATACAACTTCTACATTCAGCAGCTCTACGCGCACCAGGCGGATCCGACCGTTCCATTGCCTACAGATTTTCCGAACCCACCGGGGCAAGATCCCGGTCGTGGATGGCAGTTCGATCTGAATCTCGGTGGCGAATACAAGCCGATGGAGCCGTTGCGTATCTCGCTGGATTACACGAAGAGCCGCCTCCTGAGGAACGACAACAGTGGAATCGCGTTCGATACGAATATCTTCTCGCTTCGCTCGACCTATCAATTCACACGCTTTACATACGTACGCCTTCGAGCGGACTACGACACTTTAACCCGTAACTCGAGCGGTCAATTTCTATTCGGATGGAACCCAAATCCCGGCACCGCGTTCTATGTCGGGTACAACGACAATTTCAATTATCACGGGTTCAGCCCGTTCACGAACCAGCATGAGCCGGGCTTCGAAAGAAATAGCCGAACGTTTTTCATCCGGGCGTCGTACCTGTTCCGTAAGAGTTTTTAAGTTTATTTGCTCCTCCTAAAAGCAAACTGGGGCGACGGACATGTGCCTGTCCGCCGCCCATTTTTTTATCTATTCATTCGTTTGGTTCGGCCGAGCCTGAGCTCTGAGAAAGAGGACTTTGTCGAAATCATAAGCTAAGGTGTCCGAGGATATTCCCGTAATACCTGGATTATCGCTATTGATGCTTAAGCGGCTGATTAAAAAGTTCTTGTAATTTCTTAAGCACTAGTGTATAAAAACTACCGGACTCATTTCTTTGTTCACACAATCGCTGACAAGTTCCTAGGAGGCAAAATGAAGCTGACCCGAAGTTTATTAGCTCTAGCCCTGACTTTCTCTCTTAGTTTGCTATCTTTTCTGGCCCTTCCCTTACATACGACAACTGCGCAGGAGGTCAACGCTGCATTACAACGCGGTTACCGGACTGGCTACTCCGATGGCTACATGGCTGGGTATCGCGATGTGATCGACAAGGCGAGCAAGGATTTCGTCCAGCACGAAGAGTACTCGGCTGCGAACCGGGCTTATAACAAGGACTACGGCGCCCTGGAAGATTACCGCGACGGCTACAAGCAGGGATTTGAGTCTGGCTATGACACAGGATTTGGAAAGCGATCATTCGACTCCGCTCTTCCGGATGGTTTGAAATTGCGCGGAGCAATCGAAGCCCCAGCAACAGCACAACCGATCGAGACGGCTGCGAGCACCCTTCCGACCCAGACCGAGAATAGCCCTATTATGCCAGTCGAATCGGTCCCGGCGCCTGAGGTTGGTACTAACCAGCCGCCGGTGATCGAACAACCGGTCCAAACCGAGCCGGCAGATATTGCCGCGGTTCAGACTGGAACCATTCAAAAAGTAAGCTACACGCCGAACCCTGATGATCCGATGATCATCATTCCGCGCGACACGGAGCTGATACTCGAGCTTCAGGAACCGCTCGACACGCTGCGCAGTCGCGAGGGAGATAAGTTCACGGCGAAGGTCGTCGCTCCGCAGGAGATCGTCGGGGCGATCATCGAAGGACGGATTGATAAGATTCAAAAGCCGGGTCGAATAAAGAAGCGTTCAGCGATGCTGCTTTCGTTCGACAAGATAGTTATCTCGGAGAACCGCTGGAGCAACTTCGACGCCATCATGACTGAGGTACTGCCCGTCAAAGGTGACAACGTCAAACGCGTAGACGGCGAAGGCTCCGCGATCGGAAAAAGCACGCTCAAACCTGATGTGGTTAAAGTGAGTGCCGCGACCGGAGCAGGAGCCGGCATCGGAGCTATTGCCGGTGGTCCGGTTGGGGCGGCCGTTGGAGCTGGTGTCGGAGCTGCGTTCGGAGTGGGTGCTGTCATTATCGAACGCGGGAAACATATTAACCTGCGGTCAAACCAACAGCTTCGAATAAAGACGTCTTACGAAACTCAGATCCGCTGAATGAGTTGAAAACGGTAAGTGCTAAGTGGTAAGTTCGACAGGCAACTTACCACTTAGCACTTACCGTTTACCACTTAGATGACCAACGCTCCAGTCAAATTCAAGAAGCTCGCCTCCCAGTTCGTGGTGCCCGACGTCGTTAAG
>JANMUW010000469.1:0-5389 GCA_031392105.1 Acidobacteriota bacterium
CCCGTTTTTTGTCGCTTGCAGCACGGATGCTTTGACATACTCTCGCCGCCAAGACATCCACAAATGCCGGCAGAAACTTGACCGGCAATTGCGAGAATGAAAAGTAATGCAGCGAGACGTTTCAACATGATCTAAATAGGAATAGTGACCCAATGCTCCGGTTTGCTACCAACATGCTTCGGTCATTCAAATCTTTTTATCGATTGACACTCACCAAAACTTAATTTGCAACCTTCGGACTATTTGCAACCCGCATGCCACCCGTCTTTTCCGGAAACGGCGTACTTTCTAATGTTCAGCGGTTGCTTCCCTGCGAAATACTTCGCGCGTCACCGTCCTAATTTCAACAGCTAATTGTTACCCTTTGTTTTACTCGGGCCCGCGGCGTCCAACATTTCTCCTACCTGACGGACATTTGTGTCAAACATAATTCTTTTCTGGAGAAATGCGGTGTTCGGGACCGCTAGGTCTCCTAGAATTGCGATCCTCAAGAGAGTCGGTTGATGGCCGACCTCTAATTTTCTGCAGAGAACCTTTAATCTATAGCGATGACCAGGACGGGTCTGTGCGCCTCCGCACGCATCCGCACAATTTCTCCGAGCCGATCCGTTAGCAATGAACTGCCGGTAGCAAATTGTTGGTGAGTGGGCGCGGCGGGCGAAATGAGCTTTCTTCTCTACTTGGGAGATGGGAACTCGACGATGTGTCGAAGCCTTCGAAGGAATGCCTCATCAATATCCTTCTTTCGATTCGTCGCGAGGATCGCGACTCCTGGGTAACTTTCCAGCCGCTGCAGAAGGTAGCTGATCTCGATGTTGGCATAACGGTCGTGACTGTCGCGGACAGAACTGCGTTTTCCAAATAGGGCCTGGGCCTCTTCGAAAAGGAGAACAGCTCCGGCGTCTTCGGCGGAGGCGAATATTCGGGCGAGATTCTTTTCGGTCTCGCCGACGTATTTGCTGACGACCTTTGAGAGATCGATACGGTAGAGTTCCTTTCCCGTCTGACTCGCGATAACTTCCGCTGCCCGCGACTTGCCCGTGCCCTTGGCTCCAGCGAAAAGCGCCGTGGCCCCGGGTGCGGACTTTGACCTGCGGGTCATCAGCCGTTTTACGATTGCCAACTCCGGGCCTGCCAAATCGAGCTCCTCCGCCGTAGCATTCGGTACGATCTTGCTTGCCCCGGCGACGTTCTTACCTTCGAACTTAACCCGAAATTTGAAATTCCGATACGGATCGAATCGGTTGCGATTTACTTTGGTTCCGGACATTGGATCTCCCTATGCGTGTCTAACGTGTCTCACGATTCTCAGGCTCTACTCGCTGCTAATCTCCACCTTCTACTCAAGCTTCATTCGCTTCATCAGGTCGATGAATCGGGGTGAAGAGCGCAGATTGTTCCACTTCGGATCCACCTTCAGAAAAGCCATTTTGGGATCGTGTTCAGCAAAAGCTTTCTCGAGCCACTCCAGCGCCCTTTCAGTATCCCCGAGCCCGTTATATGCAATAGCGATATGGGAAGCCGGCATGCCCCGAGTCTTTGAGAGTTCGATCATTTCACCAAGTACTCTTTCCGCCTCGCTGCGATTCCCCATCTTCGCCAATGTGTAGCTTTCAAGCGCGATCGAGTACGTTGAGGCGGCCGAGAGGGCTCGGGCCTTTCGAGCTGCGGTTAGTGCTTCCGGATACAGCCCCTTCTGTACATAAACCATGGATTCGAATAAGTGCGGCATCCAGAAGTTCGGAGCGAGTTCGAAGGTTTTCTGCAACCGGTCCAAGGCTTCATCGTCCTTGCCGGCGTGAAATAGGAATTGCCCCTCAAGGGCGCCCGCGAATGGGAAAAGCGGATCCAGTTCGCGGGCGAGTTTCACTTCGTGCAAAGCTTCCTGGTGACGGCCCGTGTTGGATAGGAGATGCGCGTAGTAGAGGTGCGCGTTAGTGTCGTTTGGATTGAGTTCCAAAGCACGCCGCAACTGTTTTTCGGCGCCTTCCCAATCCCACTCACCCCAGAACATCGTCATCCCGAGTGCGGTGTGGCCTTCGGATAGCGACTCGTCTAGTTCGATCGCACGGTTCGCTGCGGTCTTTGACTTGGCAAAAGAATCCACGGGCGAAACCTCGCTTCCGATCGCGAGAGATCTATACGCGTCGCCGATCCCGGCGTAGGCGAGCGCGTAGTTCGGATCGACGTCGATCGCCTGCTGGAAATACCCGATTCCCTGCCGGATCTCGTCCGGCAGAAGCTTGAAAACGTGGAAGCGGCCCCGAAGATACAGTTGGTAAGCTTCAACATTCTCGGTGTACCGCTTGCTTAGCTGAGCTGAATCGGATGGCGTCAACTTAACCTTCAAATTCCGTGCGACGGCCTGTGCGATCTCGTTCTGTGCGGCAATAACATCCGTCATGGTACGCACATATTGATTTCCCCAAATTTGAGAATCGTCTGCGGCGTTGATCAAACGGACGTTGATCACCAATTTGTCGCCGACTTGCTTTATATCGCCAGTGACGAGTGTGTCGACGTTCAAACGTGAAGCGATCGCACGCATGTCGGACTGGTCGTTCTTAAACCGGAACGATGAATTGCGCGACATCACCTTTAAACCAGAGAGCTGCGAAAGATTGTTGATTATGCTTTCACTCACGCCGTCCGCGAGGTACTCGGCGTTTGCGTCCTGACTGGCGTTCGTAAATGGCAGGACCGCGAGCGACCGTCGTTCGTCCGATACCGCATTGGGGCGAACCGCGTAAAAGTAATATCCGAGTCCGACCGCGGTAACGGCGAGCAGAACTAACGCGATCCATCCGACGCGACTAGCCGACCCGACGGCAGCGGTCCCGACTGTAGTTTCCGGATCAAGGTTCTCGTTCGTCGTGCGTGGCAGAAAGACCGTAGAATTATTCGTTCCCGCAGCGTGAGAGTTTCCGAGTTTTTCATCAAACGAGATATTTTCTTTCAGGGCCTTCAGGTCCGCGACCAGATCTTTCGACGTTTGATATCGTTCGGCCTTGTCTTTTCGGAGAGCTTTGGAAATTATCCGCTGCAGTTCGTGCGATACGCTGGAGTCAGGCAAAGACAGGGTTGGCGGTTCGGTGTTGATCACATTCGCAAACGTCTCCGCCATCGACTTGCCATGAAAAGGTGTCACGCCCGCAAGCAATTCGTAAATAACGACACCGAGGCTAAAAATGTCCGTTCGCTCGTCAACCGTTTCCGCTTTCGCCTGTTCGGGCGACATGTAATTGACCGTCCCCATTATCACGCCCTGCGCGGTTTGATTTTGTATGGCGGTCTCGTTTGCGTCGTCGATCAAAAGGTTCGCCGGCTTCAAAAGTTTTGCGAGCCCGAAGTCCAGCACTTTTACGTAACCGTCTGGCCGAACGACGATATTTTCCGGTTTGATATCACGGTGAGCGATTCCTGCACCATGCGCCGCGGCAAGGGCTCCGGCGATCTGGATCGCGATATCGACGACGAGTCCAACGGTCAGATCAGATCCGCCGACCAAATCGCGAAGCGTACGACCTTCTACAAATTCGCTGACGATAAAATTCGCATCATCGCCGGAGCCTATCTCGTGGATCACGAGAATATTCGGATGGTTCAAAGATGACGCGGCTTTCGCCTCGCGTATGAACCTTTGGAGATGCGAGTCGTTTTTTCCGAATCGCTCGTTGAGGATCTTTATCGCCACGCGTCGATCGAGCTTTTCGTCCTCAGCTAGATAAACTTCACCCATCCCACCGACGCCGATCTGGCGCAGAATTTTATAATGAGCGAAGCGATCGCCGACGTGAAGCATTCCTTTTGGTTCCAGAATGGCGCTTGCCACCTGATTAGCGGCCGGCTGTTCGAGGAAACTCGCGGCGTCTTCGGATGAAGACAAAAGTTTCTCGACATCGATGCGGAGTGCAGCGTCCGATTCGCCGGCGCGGTCAAGAAAACGAGCGCGTGCATCCGGATCCAACTCCACGACCGCGTCGAATATTTCTTTTACCTTTCTCCAGCGCTCAGCGTTCATCCGTTAAGCTCCTGAAACAACCACGCCTTTGCAGTTCGCCATTCATTCTTTACGGTCGCCGACGAAACTCCGATAGCTTCCCCCGTTTCTTCGACGCTCATCCCGCTGAAGAATCTTAACTCGACTATCCGCGATTGTCGTTCGTCCAGAAGCGCGAGCCGGGTAAGCGCCTCGTCAAGAGCGATCAGATCAACAGTTCCCTCTTTGGACGTCGCGAACTCTGCCGCCTCGAGCGGCAAATTCTCTGCGTCGCCGCCACGCTTATCACGATGCCGGGACCTCGCATGGTCCACGAGTATCCGCCGCATCGCTTGAGCCGCGATACCGAAAAAATGCGCCCGGTTCTTCCAGTTCACCTCGCGCTGATCGATCAACTTGAGATAGGCCTCATTGATCAAGGCCGTCGCCTGCAGCGTGTGGCCGATCCGTTCGCGCCGTAGATAGTTTGTCGCCTGCCGGTGCAGTTCGGCGTACACGATCGGCATCAGGGCGTCGAGGGCGTTATCTTTCCCTGAACTCCACTCCTGCAGCCACAGCGTGATCTCAGGCCGCTGATCGAGCGATTGCTCCATAAAATCGAAATATGTACCGAGGTGAATCTGTAGATCGAATGTAATTATTTCATTAAAAACAATAAATTGCTCGAAAAACTTTTAGCCCTGCTTCTTGATTCCGTCGCGTTAATCAGTGAAGGCCAAAAACGCCCGAGACTAAAGACAAATCAGAGGAAAATATATATGAACAAACTTGGAAATATCTCATTCGCGATCGTCGCTTTGCTATTTATCGCGGCGGGGCAGAATTCACTTTATGCCCAGGATAAGGCGTATTCCGAAGCATCGCTTCAGTCGGCGAACCGTCTTGTCGGTGCATGGGAAACAACCGTGCAACCGCGAAACTGCGCAACCGGTGAAGCAGTTGGGCCGGCATTCAACGGCGTGATCACGTTCAACGAAGGCGGAACGGTGGCGGAGTACGGCGCCAATCCCGCGACTCCGTATCGGACCCCCGGCCACGGCATCTGGGTAAGCAACGGCGGCGGCAGCAGCTATTCGATGAAATTCTCATTCCTACCGCTGACACCGGCCGGAGCTCCCATCGGACGGATGAGAATAACGCAGGATCTCGAGCTGGGCAGATTCAGCGACGAAGGGACTTCAAGCGGTTCATTCATCCTGACCAACTTTGCCGGAATCGTGCTCGCGACCGGCTGCACGACCAGCACCTCCGCACGGCTGACATTCTAAAGTCTACCGGAAATATATTAAGGCCATGCATCGATGCAAAAGATGCGTGGCCTTTTTTCTTAGTTCCCCTACTTACAAAGGAGGGGTGGCAGCCGCCTCGGCTGACGGGGTGGTTCTCTCT
>JANMUW010000046.1:0-1717 GCA_031392105.1 Acidobacteriota bacterium
CTTGAACAGGCCGAACAGTCCGAGCCAGATGTTGTTCATCGACGCCCACAAACTGATCAGGTGTCCGGATCGCGTCAGAAAAAGTTCATTGACGATCTCGGCGAACGCACTCGGCACGAAGAACAATCCGAGCATTGCGCCGCTCGCCACCACGCGCCATTTCACGACCGAAGACACAGCGAGAGCAATTAACGACAACAGAATTATCCACGCCATCGAGCCGAAGAAGATCGCCCAGATCATCCACAGATTTGCCCACAGCCAGGTGAGCCCGGCGAGCGATGCCTGGAAAAAGAAGATCAGCAAACCGGGGATCCACGTCATCAACGACAGCAGGAATCCAACCGCGGCCATCTTCCCGAGCACGTATTCGGTCCGGGAAAGAGGGCGGCATAAATATAGCGGCAATGCATTGTTCGCAAGATCGCGCGAGATAAGCGGCGGCGCGACGAGCACGGTCAGAATAAAAGCGAAAGCGCCTTGAACCTCTAAAAATGTGCGAAAGAATGAAGCGTCGATCGGCAGCAGCTCGCGAACATTCACTTGCAGCAGCGCGAGTGCGTTCACGTTGTGATGAAGATAAACGAGGATCGCGGCGATGAGCGGATAGATGAAGCAGAGGATAAAAAATCCGGTGAACAGCTTCGATTTGAAAACGTCGCGGACGGCGTATCGAGGTATGACAAGAAAGCGCGACCATGCCGAGTGCGACTCGCCCTCATACGCCCCGTACAAATGTTCATAGACGGCCATCGTTCGCCCTCCCGTTTCCGTTCTCCATTGCCTTCAGGAAAATATCTTCGAGCGAATCGCGTTTGAAGTTGAGACGTCTGATCTGAACACCATGCTCGAACGCAAGCCTGTACAGATCGCTGATCTCAACCGTTTCTTGCATGATCAGTTTTATGCGGCGCTCGCCTGACAGAGCGTACTCACATCCCAAACCGCCGATCGCTTCGACAAACCCTGCGCGGTTGCCGCCACGCGTTTCGAGCTCGATAAACTTGCGGTTCGCCTTGCGCTCTTCTTCGAGATTACAGTTGGCGGCTATGTCTCCGTCCTTTAGTACGAGGATCTCGTCGCAGCACTCTTCGACGTCGCGCAGCAGATGTGACGACAAAAGAATTCGTGCGCGGCCGCCATCTCGGATCTGACGGATGAGCGAGATCATGCGATTGCGAGTTGGAGGATCGAGGCCGTTCGTCGGCTCGTCGAGGATAATCAGTTTCGGTCCGTGCACGATCGCCTGTGCGAGCTTCGCAAGTTGCTTCATGCCGAGAGAATAACTATCGACGGGCCGATACCGAGCTTCGCCGAGGCCGACGTAAAAGAGAGCCTCGTGTGCGCGCTCGAGCGCGTGATTCTTAGGAATCCCGGAAAGCTCGGCCATCAAACGCACAAAGTGGACGCACGACATTTTGGCAATGAACGAATCGCGCTCCGGCATGTAACCGACGAACGCCCGCACCTGTTTCGCGTCCCGAGTAATGTCTTGCCCGAAGATGTGCGCCGTGCCCGAAGTCGGCGCCCCGTCCCCAACCCGGCCGCCTACGGCCTCGTGGAGTTCGACGGCGCCCGGCGGGTCACCCGCTTCCTGGAGAAGCCGGACCCGGCGCAGATCACCACCGACACCATCAACGCCGGCATCTACGTCCTCCAGACCGCAACCCTCGAGCTCATGCCCCCGGCGGTCAATCATTCGATCGAGCGGGCCTTC
>JANMUW010000108.1:0-7323 GCA_031392105.1 Acidobacteriota bacterium
AAGGGAAGTCCAAATTTTGAGTTTATCGAACTGGATATACGCAACAGCGAAAAGTTGCGCGAAGTTTTCGACCGGAACGAGTTCGACTGCATAGTTCATCTGGCGGCGCGGGCGGGCGTTCGGCCATCATTGTGTCACCCGAAACTCTACGCCGAAACGAATATTGACGGGACGTTGAATTTGCTCGAGCTCGCCCGCGATTTCGAAGTCAAACAATTTGTTTTCGGGTCGTCGAGTTCTGTATACGGCATCAACTCGAAAGTGCCGTTTTCCGAAGAGGACAGGATCAATCAACCCATCTCACCGTACGCGTCGACTAAGGCCGCCGGCGAACTTCTTTGTCACACTTACTCACACCTTTTCGATATTCGAACCGTTTGCCTTCGGTTCTTTACGGTGTACGGCGCTCGGCAGCGGCCCGATCTCGCGATACACAAATTCTCAAAATTGATCACTGAGGGCAAGCCGATCCAAATCTTCGGTGATGGAAAGACGCGTCGCGATTATACGTATATCGACGACATCATCCAGGGAGTTCGAGCATCGATCGACTACGATGGCTCGATGCATGAAGTATTCAATCTCGGAGAATCAGAAACGACCGAGCTTAGCCGCCTTGTCGAATTGCTCGAAGAGAGTCTAGGGACAAAAGCGATAATCGATCGTCAGCCGATGCAGCCGGGTGATGTGCCGATCACGTTCGCGGACATTTCTAAAGCGAAGAGACTTTTAAATTACGATCCGACGACAAAGATCGAAAGCGGAATACCTCGATTCGTGGATTGGTTTCAAAATCAGATCGCGAATCAGCAATCGCCGATCGCAAATTGATCTCTCCAGCGAACCGTTTTTTCATCATCGGCAGGAGCCGTCGTCACAATTTCCCGAAAGAAGATTTCGCGCAAGCAAGGCGAGAAGCTCCGCGCCAACTTGCGTCACAATGCCCGGCACGCCTCTTTACCCCAGGGCGTCGAAGTCGCTCGTTCAACTGCCTTCTTAACGTCCGCGTACTTCCAAGTCGGGCGCTGCAGGATACTTCCGTCGGTTAGCTCGATTCGATTGATCTGAGCGATCTCTTCGAACAGCTTGTCCGTCGTCTTTGCCAAGCTATTTACATCGAGGGCGTCGCTTGGCCCAAGAAGGGTAAATGCAGAAAACTCTTTTCGCTCTCCGTTCTTTAGCTTTCCACCACAAAGAAATTGACGGCGAATAACATTCGCAGGGTTCGCGATCTCGGTAAACTGATATTCCCAAAAAATTATGGCGATCGACTTTCCGCTGTCATTTCGAAACTCGGCGACATAGGTATATCCCACGACCTCGTCGGCCTGCGGAGCGCGCGATTCCTGCACGGCCTTCTCGAGCGCGGCACTACGGCCATCCATGCTGTTCTCGTAAGGATCCATCGGATTGTCAGTTCGTTGGGCGCGCGCAGTGCGGCTAAAATTTTTTTCGTCGGCAGTAATCGGCCGCGACGGGCCGGCCGCGGTGGTCGTGGGTTTCGGTGGCGGTGTTATTGTTCGATACCAGCGAGAACTGAGGACGGAAACCGGGTCCTGTGAAAAACCATTGTGCGAGATCAACAAAACGAGAATCGATGCCTTGAGTAAAAAGCTCATCGCTATCCTCCGGTTGTTTGCATGCTCGACCCGCCCCTACTCGTCCAGCCACGGTATCGACTTTTCAGCCCAGATGCTGTCCTGATATTTCTCAGTAAACGTATTGGCAGTTTCACCAAGCGTATTGTGGTCATGCGTCAATCCATAACGGCTGACGCCTTGAAAGTAGACAGCCTCGGGAGCGAATTTTGACTCGGGGTAATTCGCGACTATCGCGCCGTACCGCCGCTCTGCGTCCGTGAAATCTTTTTTCATATACGCCGAGCGAGCTAATCCCATCTCGAGATTTACGCGGAATTCAGCTTTTGAAAGATACCCTTCGAGTCGCCATCGCTCTTTGCCGTCCGCATCCGTGACGAGTACCGTCGGCGTCCACAAGACACCGAAGCGATGAAAGTTTTTCGCATTCTCCTTGACGTGAACCTCCAGGGGAATAAAGTTCTCGTTTATGAACGACGAAACTCCCGCGTCTTCGTAGGACTCGGCTTCCAGCCGAGCACATGCTCCTCAGCCAGGTGCGGCGCTGAAATCTATCAGCAATGGTTTCTTTTGTTCCTTTGCTGCGGCCAACGCATCATCTGCGTCTTTGATCCAGTTGACGGCCATGATGATTCCCCCTGAATTATTTAGGATTCATCATATCAAAACGCCGGCCTTCCGAAAGATTTATTTGCTGCCGTCGAGGAAGCGATCTACCCACTCTTCGTACTGCTTGACGAATTGAGATAGAAATCCCTTTGTCGAATCGGCGAGGACACCGCTCTCGTCAAAGAGTTTCGAAACCCCGCCGATGTACGCTTCATGCGGAAGCATCGGAGCCTCAAGAAACACCATCGATTGTCGGAGTACGTGGTTAGCTCCGAATGCGCCGATCGCTCCGGGTGATACGCTGATCACGGCTCCGGGTTTGCGGTGCCACACGCTGCTTCCGTAAGGACGCGAGCCGACATCGATCGCGTTCTTTAAAGCTCCGGGTATCGTTCGGTTGTATTCGGGTGTGAAGAAGATGAAGCCATCCGAGGATTTTATTGAAGAACGAAAATCGGTCCAGGCCTTCGGCGGATCAGCAGTTTCGAGATCTTCGTTGTAATGCGGAAGCTCGCCGATCTCGACGAACTCCATCTTCAAGCCAGCCGGGGCGAGGGCCATCACCTCTTTGGCGATCTTCCGATTCCACGATTCCTTGCGCAGGCTTCCGACGATAAGTGCGATCTTTTTTTCTGTCATAGGTCTTTAGTTTATATCAGATCGCGGCCATCCGAGTACGCGTGACTCGGTCGTCAATAGAAGCTCGGAGCCTGGAGCGGAAATCGAGGTGATGTTGTTGCGCAACAAAGACGGCAATCGCGCCCGACACCTTCTCGCGAACGAAACAGGTTTGTGGATCCTTGTACGTTTATCCTTGTTGCAGAGCGCTCAACCGCGGGGTCGTTGACTACTAATTCAGTTTCGACCCGATCGCTTTCATCCACTCCCAGGGCTTCTTGAGCACCGGGACCGCCTTTGCGACATAGGAGCGTTTTTTCGTTTTTGGTATTTCGCGGACTTCGCAATCCGATGAATCGGGATCGCGGTTGTAACGTATGACCACGTTCTCGAACTCGACAGGGGCGGCCGTCCTCGATGGAGTGGGTTTGAAAGCAGGTTTCGATACGTGGATAAGGGTAGGTTTTTCAACTCGCGCGGCTCGCTCAGGGACGATCGAGATCTGACGGCCGCGATTCGTGTGTCGCGGACCAAGACCGGGAGCAGCAGTTTCGGGTTCGGTACGAATCTCTGGTGAATTGTTAACTTCGGGGATCTGAACCGGATGCGAGGTGTTCGGGCTCGGTTCGGTTTGAATCGGCGCCTCAGCGAGTTGCACAGGAAATTGCTGCACCATCATGTAAGTCACAAAGGCGAACTGCACCGAAATTAGAAATATGATCCCCAGAACTAACTTTCGCATTTTAAGCATCGTTGAACCTGCTTGGCCACGTTCAAACACACCATTAGTATAGACTGCGATTCGAAAAGTTGTATCGGTAAATTCGCGAAACTTCCTTCAGGGATAAGTTCATCGAGTCTTGACGATAGCGGCGATCAATATCTGACGATGAACACAAAACTTCGAAGGTAGAGAATCGTCAGTAGGATCAGCGTTCCGGCTACAAGAATGCATCGGTCCAGAAATCTATCTTTCGTTTGCTTGCTGACCACAACGTAGCCTGCCAGTCCCAAAAACCCCCCGAGCGTATTCATGATGATATCGGTGATGTCGGTGGCACCGATGGCGAGGCAATACTGGATGATTTCAACTGCGACGCTGAAGGCGAATATCACAGCGATCTGATACCCGAAGGCAACCTGTTTGAAATTGACACCGAGCATCACTCCAAAAGGAATGAAGGCGACAAGATTCGCGATCATCTCACTGTTGCGCGAGTAGGCAAACGGAATTAGGTTGAGACTTCGCGTTTGAAAATCGCGTATGACCGCGAAGAGGTTGTAGGAAAATTTGAACAGCACTAGCCACAACAGCATTAGCAGGTACGCGGCGAATAGTATTCTCGATAGTGTCCTCATTGCTTGTATCTCGAATATTATAAAACGTCCGGGCTGGCTGCCGTTATGCTTTTGGCTTTGCTGCTGTATCGGTTTTAGCGAATGCTTTACGTAGAGCCGACTTCCAACTCGCGGTGAATTGTTTGGAGATCGCGGCATCCGGCACGAGGAGGTCGAACCCGTGGAAGGCACCGGGCGCGACGTGGAGTTCCGTTGCGACTCCGGCATGGACGAGTCGGCGGGCGTACTCGATGTCTTCTTCGACGAAGAGGTCAAGGGCACCGACCCCGATCCAGGCAGGTGGCAGGCCGGCCACACTGCCAACGCGCGCCGGGACGGCGTTTGCATTCACTCTCGACGAGCCCGCGGGAACACCGAGCAGCGAGCTCCAGGCAAAACGATTAGCACTTGCGGTCCACAAAAAGTGGCCAATGTGTGGCGGCACTGGACGGCTGCTGCCCGTTCGGTCGTCGAGCTCCGGGTAGATAAGTAACTGGAACATGATGGGAACTTCTTTGCGGTCGAGCGCTTGGATCGCAAGCATCGCCGCGTGGCCGCCGCCCGCGCTCTCACCGCCCACGGCAATTTTGGAGCGATCGATTCCGAGCTCCGCTGCATGCGCGTGAACCCATTTCAGTGCGGCGTAATTGTCCTCAAGCGCACCCGGATAGCGCGTCTCCGGAGCCAGCCGATAGCCGACCGAGACGACAACGCAACGGCAATCCGTCGCGATCCTCTGGATACTCGGAAGCCAATTGGGATCGGTCATCATGAAGCCGCCGCCGTGCATGTGAAGCAACACCGGCTTGCCCTTCTCCAACGGCGCAGGGTCAACGATCCACAGACGAACCTCGGGTGCGCCTTTCGGTCCGGGAATACGCCGCTCCACCGGTTGCGGAGCAGGAGCAGGTAACGCAGGCATGCCGGGCATTTGCCTGAACTGGCGGACCAGCTTCGCTGAGACGTCGAAAGGCGGAAACTGCTTGAGTGGAGGAACAAGTTCTGGATCGACGAAGGAATACGGGTCCCCGATCGCCGGTGACGGCAACGCTCGCTTTGCCTGGGCCAGCGTAGCTGCAGGCGTGAGTCCCAAAGCCAAACCAAAGCCAGCCGTGCGGACAGCGAATTCGCGACGAGTAAGTTTAACGCTCATATTATTTCGTAGGTGATGCTCGACGCCAGCCTGTCGTGCGGTAGCGGGTTTTTTGTCCAACTTATTTTAGAAGCCCAATTTGTTGCATGATGGCCAAGCTGTCCATCAAATTCCAAGTTTCAACGATCAAACCCTCTTCATCAAAACGGTGCAAGTCCCAAAACGTTGCGGTGATTGTTTTGTCAGTTGGTCGAACGCCTAACACAATCTGTGAATGTGTTGCGGTCGCGACGCTTCTGCCCATCACCCAATTATCTTCTGCAACCGAGTGCTCAACTGTTATCTGAATGTCCGGCCAGTCCTGGTGCAGACCTTCCAAGAACTGTTGAATACCGTCTCGTCCTTTCTCGCTTTGCTTGGATCTAACTTCGTGATCTGCGGCGTAAAAAAGGATGCATTCATCAACTCTCTTGTCGTTGAATGCTTCTTTGGCTTTTAGGTAGTTCGCCTTATTTCTTGCGGCTATTTCAATGCTGTTTAGATATTTCATTGTTACGGTATTTACTTCCGAAATTAATCAATGATTTCCCGTTAACCGAATTCGTTATCTCGCGAGATATCTTCAATTGATAAGGCTTCTCAAAACGTGTTTCTGGGTCTGCTTCTCTCATGAATTGCCTCCGCCTTGAGGCGGAGGTTTCGGTAATAACAAAACGGCTTTAGCCGAAACTTTTGGGCTTAAGCCAATCGGAATTTGTTTTTTTCAATTTGGCTTAAGCCGGTCGTCTCGAGCCGTAACCTCCGGCTTAAGCCGGAGGCAATTCATAAGAGTTTGCCGACGGTCGCCGGTCGAATCACACAGGTGGCGATCACTTCTGGGCCTTCGCATCGAGAAAGTCGTTTACCGTCGGGACGATCGTTGTCATGCGGTTCATCAGGGTGACGTGGGTTGTGTTGGGCAGGATAGCGAGTCTCGATTCCGAGCGCGGGCCCATGTCGCCAAAGGCCCCGCCGCCCTTCAGGCGGAACATTTCCGAAATGTGATCCAGCCGCACGCCGTCGGCGTCGCCGTGGATGAAGAACATCGGCGCTCTGGTGGCTTTGAGTTTTTCGGCGCCAAAGTCGTATGGTCTCAACGCCATCGCTTTGACGTGATTGAAAAAATCCGGGAATCCGTCCGGCGTCGGGCTTAGTTTTTTATATCCGACTTCGGCAGGCGTACCTTTCATCATCTCCCACGTAAGGTTCGGCCACGCGTCGTTCGCTTCCTTGACCCATCCGTCCCGGGCGTAGGGCGCTGAAATGCTGACAACCTTTCTCACTTTTTCCGGATGGCGGATCGCACACTGCATCGCGACTCCGCCGCCCAAGCTGTAACCGATAATATCAGCGCGTTGGATCTTGAGATGATCGAGCAGCCCAGCCACATCGTCGGAGAGGTTTTCGTAAGTTAGATCGCGTTTGATATCGGCCGTACGCCCGTGACCCTGCATTTCGACGGCAATCACTTTCCGCGTTTTGGAAAGTTCGCCGATCCACACACTCCAGTCGTCTGTAATCGCCATAAACGCGCCATGAAGCAACACCACAGGCTCGCCGCTGCCATGGATCTCGTAATACACTTTTAGTCCGTTAACCGGCGCATAGCCGGTAGTTGGTTTTTGCTGGCCCGATACGATTCCCGAGATTGTCAGAAGCAACCATAGGAAGAAAGCTGTTGTCTTCATATTTGGATTCCAATTTATAATTTTGTGGCGAATACGACTATCGAGCCTTATCGAGTCCGTACTTCGCCGCATTGAAATACACGCGGTGTTCAGGTTCCTCTAAGTACGGGCCGTGATTCTGCCATTCCCACTCATATTGAAAATTGACGTAAACGCGTCTGGGACTACTTAAGTCCTCTCGCTTCACCAAAAAAGTAACAGAATGTCCTGACAAAACCGGCGCGCTCCACTGCGCCAGACCGGCCTGCAGGGTGAGCAGCTCGTCGGCACGCTGCTGGGTCTGGGTCTGGGCCCGCGTCATGCCGTCCAGCCCGCGCCAGCTCAGCACCGCCAGCAGGGC